>JABJCN010000207.1 GCA_018668635.1 Opitutia bacterium | reverse complement strand
TGATGGACAGGAACAGGGCGAGACTACGGCAACCGTTCCTCTTAAAGGATTTGCGGACGATCACGCATGGCTTGGGAAATCCCATTTTGCTTGGGTACCTCCATTTCAGGGTGCGATTCATGAATTTCGTATTTACGATCACACACTGAGTGCAGAACAGGTCGCCAAGAATTTTGTAGCTGGACCGGATTTACTACCAGGCCCGGTCATTGAGGATTTTTCTGTTGATCCTGAGTCGGTTCATTCCGGTACAAGGGTGAACCTGTCCTGGAATGTTTCAGAAGGCGCCGTCGGCACAATTGACCCGGGGGGGATTCCAGTTAATGTGGCAATTGGGACAGTCGAGGTTCTGGCGCTTACCGATACGACCTACACCCTTACCGTTGCAGATGTCGAGGGAGTCCGGTCCACCAGTATCCAGGTGCGGATTGATGACCGGCCTGAAATCCGCACCTTTACGGCAACACCAGCAACAATCTCTCCGGGGGAGCAGGTGATCTTGGAGTGGGATGTTGCTTACGCAGATCGAATCCTTCTGGATAATATTCCAGTTGTAGGAGCCTCGCATGTGGTAAATATTTCCGCCCCGCGCACCTTTAAGCTGGAAGCAGAAAACCGCTATGGTTCTCGCAAGTCCAACTCCCTTGTTTTGGTCGAGTCAACCGGCATCGTCCGAATCTCAGAATTCCTGGCGGCAAATGATAATGGTCTCATTGATGAGTATGGGGACTCCTCTGATTGGCTGGAAGTCGAGAACCCCGGGGACACCGTAGTTGATCTTTCTGATTGGTATCTAACGGATGATCCCGATGCTCTACGCAAGTGGATATTCCCTTCGGGTACGACCCTGACTCCGTTTTCGCGTCTTCTTGTGCGCGCATCCGGCCGTGGGGCAACGGCACCCAAGGGGGAACTGCACACCAACTTTAAACTAGGTAGCGACAAGAATGGCTTTTTGGCCATTCTACATAACGATGGCTCATTTGGTAATTATTACTATCCGTATCCCAAACAGCATACTGACTTTTCCTATGGGCTTGATGCAACTACCCAGTCCGCCTTTTTTGCTGAGCCAACACCTGGACAAGCCAATGCGAACACTGGCCAGCTTGGCTTTGTCAAAGATACCAAGTTCAGTCATAATCGTGGGTTTTTCGAGGAGCCATTTCTGCTGACAGTTAGCTGCCAGATGGAATCGGCAAAAATCTGGTGTACAGTTGATGGTAGCGTTCCGGGCCCCTCCAATTCAGCTTCTTTTCTCTACGAAGAACCATTTCCCGTCTCAACTACCACGAGCTTTCGGGCTCGGGCCTTTCTCGAAGGATACGAGCCCAGTAATACGGATACCCATACCTACTTTTTCCTTCAGGATGTCATCAAACAGCCAACCCGTCCGGAAGGCTATCCATCGACTTGGGCTACAAACCAGACGGCTGATTACGCGATGGATGCCCGCATCGTTAACTCTGCCACCTACAAGGATCGTATCCTCCCTGCCTTTGGTACCCATCCTACGATTGCACTGACCGTGGGCGTCGATGCCATGTTTGGTAATAAACCGGGGATCTACTCTCATCCAACCGCCAAGGGTATCGATTGGGAAATCCCCGCATCCGTAGAGTTTATTAGCTTCCCTTGGGCCACGGACAAACAGGAAGACTGTGGAATTCGTATGCAGGGTAATGCCAGCCGACAACCATCTCGACCGAAGCACAATATGCGCCTTGTTTTTCGTGATCTCTATGGTGCCGGGCGTCTTGAATACAAGCTTTTTAAAAATGCGTCGGCAACAAAGTTTAACAATCTGATCCTTCGAGGCCAAAATGGTGATTCATGGATTCATCCCAATGGACCACAACGTGTGCGTGCAACGCTTCTTCGCGATCAGTGGCATCGTGCAATTCGTACTGACATGGGGCACGAAACGATCAACCAGAGTCATGTGCACGTCTATATCAATGGTCTTTATTGGGGATTTTTTCATCTCTACGAACGTGCAGAGGCCGAGATGATGGCGGAGAACCACGGAGGACAACCCGAGGACTATGATGTCGTTCAGGACTTCAATAAGACTGCAGGAAAAATCGAGGTTCTGGATGGGACCATTGACGCGTGGAATGCCATGTTTCCCCTTGCCACTGAGATCGCTGCTGGGTCCCGCCCTTGGACAGACATGCGCCAGCTTGTGGACATGGAAAGCTATGTCGACTACATGGTCCTCAACTTTTTCACTGGCAATACTGACTGGGACAAGGGCAACTGGCGTGCCGGTCGAAGACGCGGCCTTGACAGTCCTGGTTGGTGGTTCTTTAGCTGGGATTCCGAGCGAACTTTATGGAGTATCAACCAGAACTCAACCGGCTTCAACCATGCAAGCCGTGGTACGGGTCTCCATCAAATCCTGGCACAGGATGCCGGCTATCGCTTGTTCTTTGCCGACCGTGTCCACAAGCTTTTTCAAAATGGGGGTTCTCTTTCTTCTGCTCGGGCCTCGACTGTTTGGAATAATTTGGCTGCTGAGATTCGTCCGGCCCTTGTCGCTGAGTCTGCCAGATGGGGCGATTCCCATCGTGCATCGAATCCCTACAAACCGGATACTGAGTGGGAGAAGGAAATCAGTTGGATGACTGGGACATTTTTTGTCCAGCGTCCAGCCATTGTACTCAACCAATTTCGTGCAAGAAACCTTTATCCTGCCCTTGCGCCTCCCTCCTTCAGCCAGCATGGAGGTTCCATTGCAAGCGGGTCCATTGTCAACCTCTCCGGTGCTTCCGGTGACATTTATTATACCACGGATGGCTCCGATCCCAGGACCCCCAATGATACTATCAACCCCTTGGCCATTCAGGGGGAGGCCTTCCAGATAACCAAGGCGCTCATACTTAACGCTCGTATCAAGGATGGTGAAATATGGAGCCCGCTTACTGAAGCTCCCTTCAGCGTGCAGTTGCAGCTTCGAATTAATGAGATTCACTACCAACCCAAAGATGCCATCCATTCCGAGTTCATCGAGATAGAGAACAGCGGGCCGGGTCCTGCCAGTCTTGATGGTGTACGTTTCTCGGATGGCATTGATTTCAGCTTTCCTACCGGAACAGTTCTTGGTGCAGGGGAGCGTGTCCTTCTTGTCAGTAACCAAGATGCCTTTGCCCAGTTGTATCCTGATGTTCCGGTTGCCGGTGTCTTCAGCGGCAAACTACGTAATGAGGGAGAGCGTCTTGCCCTCAGCAACTTAACCGGCGAAACTCTTTTTGAGGTCACTTACGATAACACAACCCCTTGGCCCCAGTCTGCCGCGGGCGGAGGGCGCACCCTTGTTCTGTCGGACGAGGCCGATCCCGCCGATCCCGCAAGCTGGCGCCCCAGTAGCCACGATGGCGGCTCACCTGGCACAGAAAATCCGGAGCCATCTGGCGACTCTGATTCGGACGGCTTACCTGATGAATGGGAGCTTCAGCATTTTGGCGATTTCAATCAGCCTGCCGATGGGGACTTCGATACCGATGGACTTGCTAACCTCCTTGAGTATGCGTTTGGCTCCTCCCCATCGGACTCTTCTTCCACAAATCTGCCCCATCCATCTATTCAGGAAGGCCAATACCTTGCAGTAACCTACGAGCGTCTCACTGGCACAGATCTAACCCTGACTATCCAATTTTCAGATGACCTCAAGACTTGGTCCTCCGACCCAGCAGGCATCCAGACTGTTTCTATTATCACGAATGGTCTGACGGAAACAGTCACTGTTCGAGAAATTTCTCCTATTTCAAACCGCAAACTGCGCTTTCTACGTCTTGTGGCGGAAGCCCAATAATTTCTTTTTTGTTTTCGAAGCTGGAGACTCGTATTTCAGAGGTCCAAACATATAGATAATGAAAATGAATAAATATAAATTCTCTTTATTTATTTGTGTTGCGTACGCGCTCACTACAATTAGCCAAGCGAGTCCTTTTCTCGCGATGAATCCTTCCTCGATGGCTATGTCAGGGGCGCAGACTGGACTTCGTACTGGCATTGGGGCGATGCAGGGAAACCCTGCCATACAAGGCTTGGATAAGCGTTTTTCAATGGCGCTCCCCTTTACTTTGCAAATCTCAGCAGAGGGCGATCTTATAGATATCGCACAAAATTTATCTGATAAATTTACACAAAAAGAAATTGAAACGGCTTTTGCCAGATTAAAGTCTAGGTCTTCAGTCTATGACCCAAGTGAAGATATTGCCACGATTGTTAATTTTCTGACTGTAGATGCCAAGCAACTGGACCAACCAGGCCAAGGCTTTCAAGCAAGTGTTCAGGGTGGTCTGCATTTCAACTGGGCACGTTTTGGTCTCAGTTTGAGCAACCAGCACTATCTCGGTGCTGAAGCCGTCTATGATAGTAATTTTATTTTTGAGTCACTGGACGGTTCGTCTTTACTCGCAAGTGGATTAAATTTTGCAGCTGTTGATGTTGATAATTCAACAACGGTTGACCCCAATGATTCTGATTTGCGCCTTAAGATTATAGAGGCTGGCAGTATTTCCAGCGGCTTCGATAAGGAGCTCCAATCCCTTATTGATGAGGCTCAGAAGGCGATTGGGTCAAATGATTTATCAACAGATACCGTGAATTTATTAGGTGTGATTGCAAAGCAACTTGAGGCTGGTGGGTCTGCCGTGGGATCCTCCAGTTCCTCAATAGATAATGACTCTGGTCTTCTCCTGCGCTGGATTGATATCAAGTCGGTCGATTTTGGATACGGATTCTCATTTTTTGATGACAATCTCCATTTGGCCCCGGTTCTAAAATATCTCCATGGGACAACCTATTCACGCAGACTCAGAGTTACTGATGCAGTAAGCGGTTCTAGTAATGTTCTCGATGAACTGAAAACCCTTCCTGACCCAGTGAGTTCAGGCGCATTTGGGCTTGATGTTGGTTTGCTTTGGAGTCCCGGGGATAGATTCGGTTTGGGACTGACGGTAAACAATCTATTTTCCCCAACTTTTGAATCCAAGATAGGTGGTGATATTGGCCTTTCCCCATCCATGCGTATTGGCTCATCATTTACATACTCACTTAATAAATGGCTACCTGGAACTATAGCGGTGGATGCAGATATTTTATCTGTGGATTCCATCGTTATTCCGGGAGCAGAAAGCCGCATGATTTCTTTCGGTATCAGTCAAGGGATTACTCCAGCCTTTACTTTTAGAGGCGGTGTGGGAAAAAATCTTATTGGAGGCGATGGCGTGCAGTTCTCCGGTGGACTGGCCTTGCGTATCAAATATTTCTACATGGATGCCGCGGGTGCAATTTCAACAGATACCTTTAAACTTGATGACGAGAAATATCCTTCTGCGGGTGGTTTTGGCTTTTCCCTCGGTTGGAATATGAACCTGTAGATTGAATTTAGCTCATTATTTCGCCTCTTGAGTGTTTATTTCCTCAAGTTTGGCTTGGTTTGTTGGAGGACAAGTCATGTCCTACATCGGGCGGGATCTCCTTGTCTTTACTGTTATCCACTCTATCATTCATTAATTTTAAGATTCGCTAAACCATATGCGTTCCCGAATACTGTTCTGCCTTGCTGGTTTCTGTCTGAATCAATTTCAGACCGGCGTTTTATCTGCGCAGACTTTAAGTGGCGCTTCTGCCCATTTTACATTTAATGAATCATCGGGTGAGCCACGGAATATTGCCAACGGATCATTTGCCAAGATTCTAGGTGGAGCAACTCAGGGCGTCAGGGGTGTGATCGCAAAAGGCATTTATTTGGATGGGGCAGATGGATATGTAAACCTTGGCCGTAGTGCTTCAATCAAACCAACTGGGGCGTTTACATTCACCACGCACTTTTACCTTCATCAATCCCCCTTAGGGAATTCAAACTATTACCGCATTATCGATGCAACCGGTGAGGGTGGCCCTCCAACAAGTGGTTATCGCCTACAGATTTACCATGATGCTGTCGCCAGTAAGGTTCGTGCCATGGTCATTGTAATGAACAAGGGTACACGTTTTGATACAATGATTGATCTTGATGATCCAGTGGGGTGGCATTTTGTGGTTTTTACCTTCGATCCGGAAAAAGATGAGCTACGGTTAAATATTGATGGTCATGAGTCCGCCCGGGATCTTCCCGCTGATTTTAATGCAGTATCCTATCTGGATACTGATGTAATTCTTGGAGGAACGGGGACCTCTCATTTTTTTCCAGGAATTCTTGATGACTCTCGAATTTATCCCAAGGCACTGACCATTGAGGAGTTGGATCAACTCCGGATTCCTTTACCCGTGGTTGGCATAACCCGAGAATATGTAGCTGGGGTTACGCCGGATGGAGATGGTGATAATCAATGGGAGGACTTACTTGGTGCCACGGATTTCCCTTTTACATTCGCCACGGGACAGGAAACCCATCCTATCGAAGATGTGACATTCCCTCGAATTGAATCTGCGTACGAGTTTCCTGCGGCCAAGGCGACTGCTCCCTCAGGATCGAAACTTGGGTCATCCCATTCCGCTTCTTTTGAAATCTGGTTCAAGCCTGAGGACCTAAACGACAACCACATCCTGTTTGAGATTGGAGGAGAGGGGAGCGGATCCACCCTCGCGATGCAGGCGGACCAGTTACATTGGATAACCCAGACCGGAAATAACAGTAACCGAATGAAGGCTTCAGTTACTCTACCTGCGGAATCTGTGGGAATCTGGAACCAGGCAGTGGTAGTCAACCACATCAAGGGTGATGGCCGTGGAGAGATCTTTTTATTTTTAAACGGTGGGATCGTCGAGGACACGGATAGTCGCGACACTGGCTATACCAACTGGGCTGGTGGTAATGGCTCCGGGTTGGGCCGTTTTTCCGGTAATTATACCGGTAACGATGATGTTCCCACCGCTAGCATAAAGGACTTCAATGGCCAAATCTCGATTTGGCGCTTCTACTCGGGAAAGGTGTTGACCAAGTCAGATGCTTCACAGTCCTTTAGGTATTTACAGACTCCGTTGCTGGTGTTGCCTGAAATTGAAACCTTTGCCTCGGACAAGACCAATGTCCCATTAGGTGAAAAGGCCAGCCTTTTATGGTCGACCGAGGGCGCGGAGGTGCTGGAAGTCTCTCCTCATCCAGGCAATGTCAACTTCGTCACTACAGCAGGTGAGGGGACTGCTGAGATCATCCCTTCCCACAGTGGTATCTACTCCTTGCATGCGGCCAACGAATATGGGGAGTCTTCCGCCCGTGTAGAAATTCTTGTAGACGACAAGAGACTGGAACCGCGTATCACCGAGTTCCTTGCAATCAATGATGGGCCTCTTCTCGATGGTGATGGAAGGAAATCTGACTGGATTGAACTCTATAATCCCAGTCTGTCTGATACCGTTCTTACTGGTTGGTCGCTCACCGATGACATTACCAACATCACCAAATGGAAGTTTCCAGATGGTACGATTATAGCTCCCGATGAATACAGTATTGTCTTCGCCACCACGCGTCTGCCTGATGCTGCTAATCCTGATGCCGCTGGATATTTGCACACCAACTTTAAGCTCGATGGCGACAAGGGTTTCCTTGCACTTGTGCGGCCAGATGGATCCATCGCCCAACAGTTCGTGTCTGAACTGAACAATGAATACCCAAAGCAATTCAAATCTGTATCCTGGGGGCTTTCTGAATCAGGAACTATCAGTTACCATCCTATTCCAACTCCTTCGGCACCCAACGGCATCCAAGTCATCGGGTTTGTTAAAGACACCAAATTTTCTACCCCCCGTGGTTTCTACGATCAACCAATTACTGTTGAGATTACTTCTTCAACAGAAGGAGCTGATATTTGGTATACTCTTGATGGTAGTCCACCTTCTATTGGGATGGGCTCCATTTACTCTTCGCCCTTTGATATTTCTAAAACTACAATTCTTCGAGCTGCAGCTTTCAAACTCGGATTTGCCCCTTCCAATATTGATACCCAGACCTATGTTTTTGTTGACGATGTGGTGAAGCAACCTGCCAATCCAGTTGGCTTTCCTACTGAATGGGCTGGCAAAGTTGCTGATTATGAAATGGACCCCGAGGTCATTGGAGAAACCGATATTTTCAACGGGACGTATCGCCAATCCATAAAGGATGACCTCAAGAGCCTTCCCGTAATGTCAGTTGTGATGGCTCCAGAGGATTTGTTTGGAAATGCGGGTATCTATGATCATCCGCAGGCTGATGGATTTGCTTGGGAAAAGCCTGCTTCAATAGAGCTATTTTTTAATGATTCACAGAACAAGGACCTTCAGGTTGACTGCGGGATTCGAATATATGGTGGATCTAGCCGGAGTCCAAACTTTCCAAAGCATGGATTTCGGCTCTGTTTTCGAAAGAAGTACGGAGCAGGCAAACTCAAGTTCCCTCTTTTTGCTGATCAGCCTTTTGGCGTAGATGCAACAGATGAATTTGATGAATTAATTTTGAGAGGTGGCTTCAATAATTCATGGGCGCACTGGCACTGGCACCAGAATCCCCGTGCACAATACATTCGTGACCAGTTTGTTAGAGACTCCCAGCTTGCCATGGGTTGGCCGTCTCCTCACGGAATGTTTGTTCATCTTTACCTCAATGGGCTTTATTGGGGTCTCTACAATCCTTCTGAACGCCCTACGGAATCCTTTATGGCATCATACTACGATGGTGAACCTGAGCAGTTCGATACTCAGAATGTAAATGAAGCTAAGTCGGGAGACCTTCAGACTTGGAATACCATGATGGCTTTGGCCAATGGTGGGCTTGGGGCAGCTGAAGCATATGGCGAGATTCAAGAGTATTTGGATGTCGACAACCTTATCGACTACATGATGCTAAATTTCTACGTTGGGAATGATGACTGGGACGGCCACAATTGGTATGCTGGGCGAAAACGTGAGGTTGGCGCCGGATATCAGTTTTTTAGCTGGGATGCCGAGCTTTCTATTTCGCGCCACGCCAATCCTCCGCCTCAACCTGATTTCGATATCATCCTTAATAGAGACCGAACAGGTTTAAATAGCAACAACAAGCCTTCTCGCCTGTATACAAAGCTTCGTGATAATCTAGAGTTCCGAGTTCGCTTTGGTGATCAAGTACACAAGCACTTTTTTAATGGCGGAGTTCTCTCCACCGAAAAAGTCCTGCAACGATGGATCGCCAGACGGGATCAAGTATGGCCGGCAATCGTTGCGGAGTCTGCCCGCTGGGGAGATTATCGTAGAGATGTTCTTCAAGGTGGCGGTAATACGCCTGATCAATATGACCTTTTCCACCGCGACAAACATTACGTCGATCACCAGAGTTGGCTTCTCCAAACCTATTTTCCGCAGCGTGGCACCATCGTTCTCGACCAGTTTCGCACTCGTCAACTTTACCCCAATGTGGCTGCCCCGGAGTTCTCCCAGTATGGAGGATCAGTTGAGACTGGCTTTATCTTGTCCATCAGCAACCCCGGTGGCCAAGGCCAGCTTTATTTTACTGAGGATGGGTCTGATCCGCGCGCCGTCGGCGGTGCGATCAATGCAACCGCGAGTGTGTACGCTGCTCCATTGGCTATTACCCAGTCTGGTTGGCGCAAGAGTCGCGTCCTCCATAATGGCGAATGGAGCGCGCTCAACGAAGCCTGGTTTGGACTCAAACTCGACCTTCGCATAACTGAAATCAACTTCCACCCTGCCGAGAATCCTGACCACGAGTTTATCGAAATCACCAACGCCGGAACGGAGGTGGCCGATCTCTCCGGTGTAATGTTTACCGATGGCATCCAGTACGCTTTTGCCAACGATACCATCCTTGGTGGGGGCAAGTCCCTCATACTCGTCGTTAACGAGACTGCCTTCAACGCTCGGTACCCGGGCATTCCCGTTGCCGGCACTTATTTGGGTCGCCTTCGTAATGAGGGAGAACGGATTGCCCTTGCTACACCTACGGCAGAACTTTTTACAGTAATTTACAATAATAAGAAACCATGGCCTGCTGCCACCGAAGGTAAAGGATTTACTCTTGTCCTTAAGGATTTAACTGTCGATAGCGATCCCGCTGACCCTTCCAATTGGAGAACCAGTACAAAACCAGGTGGTTCTCCTGGGGAAATTGATCCAGATCCAATGCAAGACACAGATGCCGACTCTTTACCTGATTCTTGGGAGTTCCTTCACTTCAATAATCTGGAGCAGACTGCTGAGTCGGACCCTGATCATGACGGTTACGTCAATCTGATCGAATTAGCCCTTGGTTCCAACCCAGAAAAGGCAACATCCATTAATCATCCAGCAGTTGGTCTCCATGAAGGGACTCATCTTTCTCTGACCTATCGCCGTCCTATCAATCTAAGGGATTGGGACTACCGTATTGAGGTTTCGTCTGACTTGAATATCTGGAATAATGGGCATGGTCATATCGAACTCATTTCCACGACAATGGATGGTGATGAGGAAATCATTGTCTCCCGTGATGTAACTTCCATTACAGCCTCTTCCGGAAAGCGCTTTATCCGACTTGTTATTGAGTCTCCGTAGTGAGACGCATTAGGTTCAAAATAGTTTTATTTTTCGAATTCCCTGGAAGTTAGTTTAGGAGAGTGTGAAATTAATACAATAGTTCCGACTTCGCTTAGAGCTTGGTCATGAATCGATTTAGAAATTTTATGATCTTTGCTTGGCCCCCATGTGAGATGATGGTAAGGAAATTACCTTATTAATTATTACTGCTTGGATGTCGCTTGACGGCGGGGATTAGTAGTGTCACCTTACCATGCCCAATTTTATAATACCTGGATACCTAATGGTTTCTGGGAAACCTCAACCTAAACCTCAAAAATAAGAATATATATATCATGAGTTATGTCCCCATGATCAGTTCCGGCACCAAGGGTCCCCTTGGAGTGCTTCACCTTCCCCGCCTTTGGCTTAAAGTTTCCTTGGAATCACAAGGCAAGATTGCTGATGGTTATCCTGGCATCGGCGCCGGTTATGATTCAATGGTCATTGATGCCCTTGGTCTTACCGCAGATGCAGTGAAATCGTATATCTCTTCGGAAAAGCCTTCTTATACCGAATTTGAAGGCTGGGTTCAATCTCAGCCGGGTGTCAAGCTTGATGCAGAGACTGTTGGAAATCTCAATGGGGCCATTGAGGGCTATCTGCATGATGATGCTACCCGTCAGGGTATCTTGTCTTCTTGTGGGTTGCAGGATGGTGATCCCAAGGACGCCGTAAACCTAAATAACCTGGACGACTGGTACGAGTTCCATCAGGCCGTATTGGCGTAGTCTGTATTTTTACGCTTTAACTAAATTAAAGGCCGCTTCCAGAATGAGGCGGCCTTTTTGTTTTAATATATGGAAGCCTAGGGAGTCTTAAATACTAGTCTCTTTTGGTCAGCCGTTTTTGGCTTTTTTTGGCAAAGTAGGTCCAGAAAAGGTTGCGGGCGATAGGAGCTGCAGTTGTTCCTCCTTGGTAATTATCATTTGGATCGGTGCCTTCCACACATATGGTGATGGCGATGGATGGATTGTCGACAGGAGCGAATCCAATGAACCAGGCGAGGGTAAGCTTTTCTCCGAAAGTGGGACTTTTCCGGTCGCTGTCCTTAACTTGAGCGGTGCCAGTCTTGGCGGCTATACGTATCCCAGGGATTTTACAAAGCTGGGCGGTTCCAAATTGAACTGCTTGTTCCATTCCTGTTAATATTTGTTGAAATTGTGGGTCGCTGAGGCCTATGGCATCACCCCCATGCTTGATATTGTTACGTTGTTCATCTGGAATTCGTATAATTGTAGGTCGCGTCCTGGTCTGACGTCTGGCCACAGAGGCGGTGAAGCAGGCCATCTGCAGAGGCGTGACGAGGACATCGCCTTGACCGATGGCAACGTTGGCGGTATGACCGGACGCCCATCCTTCGCCAATTCGCTTTCGTTTCCACTGTTTGTCCGGGATCAGCATTCGTTTGGTCTCGTAGGGTAATTGAACCCCAGTGGGTTCGTGTAGTCCAAATCTACGAGCTTCTTTTGCGATGTGATCGATGCCGGTTTTGACACCAAAATGGTAGAAGTAGGTGTTGCAACTCAGCGCAAGGGCTCGTTGGATTTTTATATCAAAGTGTCCTCGTGGGTTATGGCAGGGATATTTGCGCTCACCAATTTTTTCAAAACCCTCGCACTGGTAGACAGCTCCATCATATATAACCTGTCGCCGAATCCCTGCAATTGTTGTTAGGATTTTGAAAGTAGAACCCGGGGGGTAGAGTCCCTGTGTTGCTCGATTTAGCCAGCCGCCCTGATTTTCAATTTTTTTATAGACTGCTGTAGAAATGAACGGGCTAAGATCATTTAGATTATAGTCCGGCTTACTCGCAAGTACCAGTACTTCTCCAGTCTGTACATCGAGCGCAACGATGGCGGCTTTTTTTCCTTCAATCAGTTTTTCGGCTTGGACCTGAAGATCAATATCAAGGCTGGTCTGAATGGATTGGCCAAATTTTGGAAGGTGTTTATCTACAAGTTCAAATTGGAAGCCCATGGGGTCAACCCGCCAAATTTCTCTGCCGGGTGTTCCATCAAGTCGGTCGTTAAAGCTCAGTTCAAGCCCCGTTTTCCCTTTCTTTCCTTGAAGCCGGAAGGTTTTAAGATTTTGCCCGTTTAGCTCTCCTCCATCATCTTCTACTTCCTCGACAACTACGTACCCGAGACTATGCGAAGCCGCAGAATGATAAGGATAGTAACGAGTACTATCAGTGAAGATTTGGATGGGTGAATCAAGAGGCAGTTGATCAAGAAGCCTTGCATATTCTTTTGCGGTTAATTTTGGCACCAGTGCAAAGGGAAGCAGAAGTTTGTTGTTGAAATGTCGTTCAAATTTCTTGCGACTGACTACATTCTTCCTGCCTGTGATTTGGTTGATCTGATGAAGGTAGCGGCGAATTACCTTAAGCCTGGCTTCCCATTGAAGGTCGCTACTTTTGACAGATGTACGGCTGACAACTCCTTTCTCAAAAGTAACATTTAGAAATTTTTCAAATGTGAAGGTAACGCTTTGATCTTCCTCCTTCCTCTTGATAAATGTTCCGAGAACCTTTTCCACTTCGGTGTAGGTCATCTTATTCTGAATCTGTTCCCTCAAAGCGCGGGTGTCCCTTACATCCTTGAGATATTGAGACCGAAATTCTTTTCGGACTTGATCCAGGTATATGACTGCAGAGTGGCGAGACTGGTTGCCTACCAATAGTCTCCCTTCACGTTCGTGTATTTCTCCTCGCGGTGCTGGTTGGAGTATCCGCCGCTTGGTTTGCCTATTTTCTTTATCCCTGTACTCGTGCCTTTCCACGAATTGACGAAAGGCTAGGCTGGCAAGTAATAGGGTAAAGAAAATACCACAAATGCAGACGAGGGTAATAATTCGCCAGTTCGATGCCCTTTTTTTTTGCTGTCCACTCATGTGCTCCTTCCTTTTGCTTCAACAAATCTGGCTCGTGTCAGAGTTACCGCTTTTCTTTGAATATCCAAGAAATATAATCCAATCAGGAAGAGAAGAAGTTGAGAGAGAAAGAGTTGTAGAAGTATCAACGGAAGATGCCTGACAATAGATTCCGTAAGCCCAGAACTAAGGGAAATGTGAAGGAGGATTAGGGTTCCTAAGTTAAGAGTTTGTGCAAGAAGGATGGTTCCCAGCCCCCCTTTTTTATGTAGTTTACTTCTAAAGTGATGGAAGATCAAGTGAAGGGTGGGCAGGGTGAGAGTGAAGAATCCTTCAGGGACGGGTAACGCGGCATCATGGAAAAGCCCGGTTAGAAGGCATACTGTTAATCCTTGAAGATAATGGAGGTTTAGGCCCGCATATAGAACAAAAATGGCTGGAATAAGGAGCGTGATGGACCAACCAGCTAAATGGTGGTTGAGCTCGGTGAGAGCCAAAGAAAGGAATCCATTTGCCAGCATTGCAATGAGGAACCCTTTGTATTGGCGCAGAAGCATAACAAAAATTTATAATTTACAATACCATGGGGAGTTGAAATCTCATTGAGTGCGGAAGCAATTTTGAAGGCTAATTATTCATCTGGATGGGCACTAGTATCGCAACTTCATTAAGCCGATAAAGGTCCGAAGGGAAAACCACAGGCCCTTCTTTAAAAAGACCGTTTGAGGATTGTGCAAGTTGGTCAACCGTTCCAAGGTGCAACCCGCTGGGAAAAACACCACCAAGACTCGATGAGACCAATAACCCAGGGTTTTCCTTGGATAAATGGACACTAACAGGAACATTGCGTATCCGTCCCAATGGCGTTCCCATACTGGCACTTTGCCACCCTTGAATGTAAAGTGGTTGAGTATCTCCTTGAAATGTTGCAACCATTCTAAAGCTAGGACTAGTGACAAGACGGATGACTGATGTGCCCGCATGGACTGTTTGCACTTTTCCTACAATGCCGCCGGAATACACGACACCGGCTCCTTCCAAAATGCCGTCTTCACGACCTTTCCGAACGATCATTTCATGCCACCATGTACTGATCTGCCGATGAGTAATTCTTGCTATCTCATAGCGGAAATTAGGCTGAGCAGGGAGATCGAGAAGGGCTTCCAGGCGTTTTAATTCCAAGCGCAGAGATTCATTTTCCATTACTTGGAGACGATAGGCTCCGTTTAAACGTGCGAGGTCTCGACCCTCTTGAATGAGTTCGGCGTGACTTTCTGAGCGGTGTCCCCAGAAGTTTTGTAGATCTCGTGCCCATGATAGCGCTTCCCATGAGGGCGCCTGAAATTCATAGAAGCTTTTTCGAAGAGCTTTCTTGATGGGTATGGGCATAAGAATCCATACCAAAAAGAGGCCTAGTAATGGAAGTAAGGGCCTTAGGTTTGCAAGGGGTTTCCTGACCAAGGTTATTAATGTCCCTTCGGTTTGGCTTTTTACCTTAACTTAGGCGGAGATGTCCTTGATTAACCACTGAAGGTCCTGAAGGATTTTGCCTGTGCCACGGGCAACAGCTGTTAGTGGATCATCTGCTACAAGAACAGGTAGACCGGTTTGATCACTTATAAATTTGTCCAGACCACGAATAAGAGCCCCCCCGCCCGCGAGTATCATGCCGCGGTCTACTAGGTCTGCGGATAGTTCAGGTGGACAACGCTCTAGTGCTTCTCGTACAGTTTCAACAATCGCTTGGAGTGTCTCAAGGAGCGCCTCCCTGATTTCTTGTGATGAAATGTGGATGGTTTTTGGGAGGCCTGCAACTGAATCACGCCCTTTAACATCTATGGATTTTTCTTCTCGTAATGGGTGTGCGGAACCAATGGTTACCTTAATTTCTTCGGCCATCCGTTCACCAATCATCAGATTATAGGCTTTCTTCATGTAGTTGATGATGGAAGTGTCGAGCTCGTCTCCACCCACACGAATACTTTTGGTAAAAACCATGCCTGCAAGTGAGATTATGGCAACTTCAGTAGTGCCTCCGCCAATATCAATGATCATACTTGCTATCGGTTCATCGATGGGAAGTCCCACCCCGATAGCCGCGGCCATGGGTTCCTCGATCAGCACAACATCTCTGGCGCCTGCGTTAATTGCTGACTCTTTGACTGCTCGTCGTTCAACTTCAGTAATACCAGATGGAACTGCAATAACCACCCGTGGGGGTACAATCTTCTTATTTTTTTGTACCTTCCCAATGAAGTGTCGCAACATTGCCTCCGTAGTCTCGAAGTCTGCTATCACACCATCCTTCATCGGGCGGATGGCTTCAATGTTTCCCGGCGTACGACCGAGCATAAGCTTGGCGTCATCTCCAACTGCGCACACTTTGCGGTTGCTTTTTTGTATTGCTACAACGCTTGGTTCACTAAGCACGATTCCCTTGTCCTTTGCAAAGACGAGAGTGTTCGCTGTTCCAAGGTCAATGCCTATATCATTGGATAAGAAGTTCAGCACGTGTCTTTTTGCCCTTGTTTTCTCAGTGTATTTAGTTGAGTAAATCTAATTTCCAGAAAGGTCTTATTTTTTTAAAATCGTCCCTTGTCAAAAGATAAATTGTTCAGTGATACAGGAAGATTGGTTCCAGTTGCAGTTTAGACGTTTGATTTTACAGCCATTTTAAGGGGTTTTAGTTGCCTATTTAGAGAGACCAGCATTTACAAAAATATGTTCAGGTTTTCCTTGAATGCCTTGAACAGAATTTATGATGGCGAGGGCAACATTTGAATATATTGATGTTTATTGAGAAATTTTAATTAGGACATGCATTCCGGCGAGATTATAGCGGATTTAGGAATTCTTGCGGTACTGGGCATTTTGTCTGCAGGTGTTTGTCGATTATTGGGTATTTCGGGAATAATTGGATATCTTATTGCAGGTGTTCTGGCTGGACCTAATGCTCTGGCCTGGGTACACGCGATCGAAGTAGTAACCTTGGGTGAGTTGGGTGTAGTTTTCCTTATGTTTCACTTGGGAATGGAGTTTGATCTTACTCGGCTTCGAAAACTTTTGGTCCCGTCTGTTATTGCTGTAATATTTCAGACTGCAGGTATGTTGTTCCTTGGGTTTCAGGTGGCTCCCATGTTGGGGTTGAATGGGTTACATGGTTTTTTTCTTGGATCGCTCTTGGCTATTAGTTCCTCAATGGTCACGGTGCAGGTTCTGGAGGAGGCAGGGGAATCTAAGCTTGCAGAAGGTCAACTTGTGGTAGGGGTATTAATTCTTGAGGATATTTTAGCTGTTCTCTTGCTTGTTTTGCTTTCTGGGGTGGGATTGAAAGGGGTGCTTTCTTGGGGCGGGCTGTTTCAGGCGGTATTCCTTGTTTCAGTATTTGTTGCGGTATTTTACACGGTTGGCCGTTTTGTTATGCCCAGAGTCGCTGGCTGGTTTGCCCATCTGGGTAAAGCGGAGCTTCTAACTTTGTTTGCGACCTCATTGGCACTAGGGATGGGGTTGCTTGCCGCAAGATTTGAGCTCTCTCTCGCACTTGGAGCCTTTTTGGCAGGAGCCACTCTGTCGCAGACGAGTTTTGTAGATGAGATTGAAAGGCGAATGTTGCCAATTCGAGAACTGTCTGGAGCAATATTTTTTATTTCGATTGGCATATGTATTGATCCTTCGGGGATAATTTCCGAATGGCAACCGATTCTTGGGTTGGCTTTCGGAGTGGTTTTCGTAAAGGTGTTTACTGTGTGGTTGGGCCTTTTTCTCTCTGGGGAAAAATCGGAAACAAGCTTTCGGGCGGCTTCTGCAAAACCGCAGATTGGGGAGTTTAGTTTCGTTATTGCAGGACTTGGTATTTCATTGGGTGTCACAGAAGATCGATTAATGACACTAGCTGTCGGTATTGCCGTTATGACAATTCTAGCAACACCTTTGGTTCATCATAATGCCGGGAGAACTTGTGCTTGGCTTGGGCGTATTTTACCGCATGGGGTGCAGTGTTTTGGCAGAGTATACCATGATTTTGTAGATGCGATGCATGGTTGTTTCCGCCGTGCTTCTCTTCTTGAAGCGGCAAGGCCTTTATTTCTCCGCTCTGTTTTCTATTTCTTTTTGTTAAATGGCATATACGCTATTGGTTACATTCTTGCCGGGATGATTTTATCTGGAGATCGAGCGGTGGAAAAGGGCAGTTGGCAGGCATTGGTGATTTGGGCCATCGCAGGAGGTGTGTCTCTCCCGATTCTTATTGCGGTCATTTTTAATGTAAATCGGTTGATGCGCCTCATTGCCGAGCGGGTGCTTGGAGCTAAAGCCAGAAAGTCCTTTGGACGTGGTCGCCTGGCTATGCACTTCGAGGCTTTATCCACTTGTTTACTGGTGTCGGTCGCCGGTGGAGTTTTCTTCTCTTTTGCATCTCCTTACCTTCCAGAAGGTATGGCACTGATTTGCTATTGTACTATTTTGGTCCTTGCGGCGGTTTTACTTTGGCGGCGTCTCCTGAAGGTGAATTTTCAATTAGAGAATTTATTTCTCAAAGAGCTTGATGAGCAACTTACTCAAAAGGATAGGGTGCAACGGCATGAAGCCTTTCAAAAAATTGAAAGTTATCCTTGGCCGGTACAGGTGCAATCCGTTGAGATTACCATGGGAACCAATGCTGTCGGACGACGGATCTGCGACTTGAATCTGCGGCACTTAACGGGTGCTTCTATTCTGGGACTGGCCCGGGGTGGGGTAGTATCCTATGAGCTTTCTCCGGAGAGTACAATTTTTCCTGGAGATCGACTTTACTTGTTTGGAACAACTGCACAAACCATCCAGGCAAGCAAGCTACTAGAGATTTCTAATAATCCTTCCGTGAAACTACAGTCGGTTCAAATGGACTACCATATGGAGACGATTTTCCTGAGCCATGACTCTCCTCTTGTCGACACAACATTGGCCGGGTCCAATTTGCGCCAAAATCACGGGATAAACGTTCTTGCACTTCAGCGGGGAGAAACCCGTCTCGCGCCTCCGGATGGTGAAGAGCTTCTTCGAGAAGGCGATGTATTATATGTTTTTGGACGTAAGGATGCTATACTACTTTTATCTGATGTTAATTACCAGCCTATGGGAGATTAATATCAAGTGATTAAGCCGTACTTTCTTGTCAATTAGCCCTCGATACTCAAAAGACGTTGGTTTTTCTCGGTGGAACTTTTTACATCTTCACATCCATTTATTTATACTATATGCAGGAAATCTCTTTCTTAGCTATTGCTTCAAATATATGGAACTTGGTTTGTGATGATAGCATTTGTGAGTGCCAATTTTTTTAGGTGTGTGGGACATCACTTGTTCATAGGTAATGCAGATAATCCGTCAGGCCCCCTACAGTCCTTGATTTTTTACGGTTCTTCTTGGCATCGGAACCGCCTTGGTCTCTCTTAATCTTAAGCCGTCAAGCTTGTGATGTATAATTTCAAGCTATGAGGGGGACCGAATGCAGAACTTTCACAGACAGATAGAGTCTCAATGTATGTGTTCAGTCGCTTCTCTATGTCGTAAGAATTTAACTGGATGGACTGACTGGGGGTAGAGGCTCGTTAATGAGGCTAACTAATTTAGATTTGCTTACCAACTCTATTCCATCTCTTGTCTTGGCTACTATTCGATAAGTTCCTACATTTTCGTCTGTAAGTTCTTGACCAATATTAAAAACAGGCTCGTTGAGAGGACCAGCAACCTTTTTCCCATCTAGAAAAAATTCGTAAACTACATTTTCCTGATCGATATTCTCAATATTAGTCTGATTGAAATGTACCTCATAGCTATCGCCAACTATCATTATTAAAATTCCATCAAGTACTGGTCCTGGCGTCGGAGTTATGGGCGTCGGAGTTATGGGCGTCGGAGTTATGGGCGTCGGAGTTATGGGCGTCGGTGGTAGTAGCACAAGTTTTTGTTCCAGATTAACGATCTTGGTTTTGCTTATACTTTTTTCATTGGTCACCTTATTGATCACATCAATCCTGTACTCGCCACGATTTTCATCGGTAATCTCTTTCCCAATGTCAAATCTAGGTCGGTTTGAAGTATCAATCAAAACTCCCTCTAAATATAATTCATAGTTAAATTTATCTACAGTTGTATCATCCAATAGTTCAAGCTGAACGTACCAATTATCATCCGTGATTTCTGCATTTGTTACCACCACATCAGTATCCCTCTGCTTTATGACGCCTGCATCATCCACTACTATTTCGCTTATATCCAACTTTTTTATCTCAGTAAGGTCTGTCAATTTCTCTGTTATTTGCCCGTTTAAAACGTAAGTAGTTTTGCTTTTAAGTTTCCCGACAAGTATCTCGGCATCAAATTTTAGCCTAGCGCCAATTATATCATTATTTGGACCATCTGCATCCTTCTTCTCAAGACCTTGCGTTCCCGCTGAGGCGAGAGCTCGGCTGAATCCGTCTTGGGCAGCTTTGATTAGGGGATCAGGGTTGATGTTGTTTTTGTCTGCTTTTCCAAATATACTATCAACAGCGCCAGTCAGAACCGCCTTTGTCACGGCGGATGGATCGGATTGCCGGCGGATTGCCCCTGTTATAGCTCCTGTAGTAAGACCGGAAGTCACATCCCTGGCCATTGTCGCTGTGTTGGTACCATAATCAACCGCGGCGTCCATTGACGCGTTCATTGCTCCAAAAGCAGAGGCGTTTGCAACATCTTGCAAAGGAATCCCTATTCCGGCTGCAGTTTCTACAACAGCTTGCATTACTGCTTGGGAGACCATTTGGGCTGCACCTGCACTGTTCCCACCCTTGCGTGCAATGGTTGCTGCTGCTGCTTGAACAAGTCCCTCCGTTACTAACGCAGAAGCGTGCAATGGATTTACGCCCGATTTCAATGCCTGACTAATTGCTGCACCTGCCGTCCCTTTACTGACCGCTGCCATGAGTCCTCGTTGGTTGTATCCTGCAACCTTCCGCATAGCGGTGGATGCTATTGCTTTCATGCCCGCTGCAGTCGGTTTGGTTTTATCCATGACTACGCGAATAGCTGCCTCTATCAAGACAGCATCATTGCCTGTGTTGTCGAGAGCTTGACTGACGGCTTGTTCAAGATTCACCGTTTCCTGCCCATGCCCTGGTACCGCGATGCTAATTATGCTAAGAATTAGCACAAGTGCCGCTAGGCATAGACTCGATGGCTGAGGAATTTTTTTCATATACTGCATTTGCGCTTTCTACTTTTACAACCTTGCAGATAATTTTCCTCTACGCAATTTAAAAGGGTAACTTGAATTCCCTTTTGAATTTTTTGGCTGCCCGGGCTGGATTCGAACCAGCGGCCAAGTGATTAACAGTCACCTGCTCTACCACTGAGCTACCGGGCAATTGAAAAATTAAACTATTAAACATTTTAAAATATGGTAGCTTGAAAAAAGTCAATCCCGCTTCTGCCTTTTATTTTCATTTCTATTTTAGCAACATTTTTTTCTTTTTCTTCTTGGCTCAGTGGGTTTTTTTTCTATTTTACCTCTCCTCATTTTTTGTGACCACTTCTTTTTAACCTGCTTTCGAAAATTTATAATTATAATAGCATGGACTCAATTATCTTAAATACATCTAAGCGTGAGCAGGTCGGACGATCAGCATCTCGCAACTTACGTGCCAAGGATCTAATTCCTGCAGTAATTTACGGTCAAGGTGAATCCCGTATTTGTTCGGTATCCCGAAAGGATTTCGAGGAACTCCGGCGTAGTGCTGCGGGTGGCGCTTCACTTATTGAATTGAAGGAGGAGGGAGGAGCCACTGCTCTTACACTTATAAAAGATGTTCAACGGCATGCGATAACTCGTCAGTTTCTACATATTGATTTTCTTGAAGTAGCAAAGGATCGTGAATTTACGACAACGGTTCCTGTTAATTTAGTCGGGGAAAGTATAGGTGTGAAGCAGAACGATGGGATACTCCAGCAACAGATTACCGAGTTGACCGTACGCTGTAAACCTGCGGATTTACCCTCGGCATATGAACTCGATATCAGCGATTTAGACTTGGGTGACTCCCTATCTATCAAGGACATCGGCACCGAATCTGGCGTAGCCGTTCTTCAGGAATTAGAACTTACTGTCGTGTCTTGCGTCGGTTCTGCCCATGGGCGCGCTGAAGCGGAAGATGAATCTGAAGATGGTGAAGAGGGCGTTGACGGCGAAGGTGATTCCGTCGCAGAAGAATCCAGTGGAGAGGCGGGATCCTAGCTCCTGGTGCCTTAGGCCAATATTAATCAATTTATCAAAGAAAGGGGAAGCAATTATCGGGACAAGGAGTCGCCTATACCGGATGTGCAACCTTTAAATGTTATTATAGGATTGGGTAACCCGGGTGATTCCTATCGATTCACCCGACACAATATTGGGTTCCTCTTTCTTGATTTTCTTGCCGAAAAAGTTGGGGCAACTTGGAAAAAAGAACAACGCTTTGTTGCTGAAATTACATCTTTTACGCTTTCTGGACACAAATTACTTCTTGCAAAACCTCATACCTTTATGAACCAAAGTGGACAGAGCTTCTCAAGAATTATTAACTACCATCGGTGGCACCCTTCGTCTGCACTCATAGTTCATGATGAAATCAACCTGCCCCTTGGTGCCGTTAAACTTTCCAGCAACACAGCTGGTATCGGTGGGCACAATGGCATGGCCAGCATTTTTCGTTTTGATGGACACAATGCTTTGCGGTTACGTTTAGGCATTGGGCAAAAGAAACATCCCGATATGGATTTAAAGGATCATGTGCTTGGGCGCTTTTCTTCAGCGGATTTGAAGCAACTTCGTACACAAATGGGAAAATGGAAGGATTCCCTCCAGCTCATTGTTGACAATGGAGCGTCCTCTGCCATGAATTTTATTAATAGAAAAGACAAAACCAATGAGTAACATCGAACATCGTTCCTATCGAGCAACCTTCATTCTCGACAATCGTGAAAATAACGAGTCTGTTGACGAGATTATTACGCGCATCACCGAATCCATCAACTCCTTCGACGGTGAAGTTGATAAGGTTGAAAACCTTGGAGTTAAAGAATTCGCCCGTACTGCAGTACGCGATTTTCTCTCCGGCCCGTATGTGCAAATTGATTTTCGAAGCGGTACAAATGGACCTGTTACACTTAAAGAAAACCTGCATCTTGATAAGACGATTAACCGTGTGGTTATTACCTCGAACAATTAACCTCTGCCACCTATTCAATGTCCTTCAATAAAGTCATTCTTATGGGGAACCTTACACGGGACCCTGACTACCGCGTCACTGCCAATGGTCATCAAATTTGTAAGTTGGGAATAGCCGTTAACCGTCGTTACACTACGCAGAGTGGAGAACAGCGCGATGAGACCACTTTTGTTGATGTGGATTCATTTGGTCGCCAGGCTGAAACCATCAGCAAGTTCTTTTCCAAAGGCCGTGCCATTCTTATTGAAGGACGTCTTCGTATGGATGAGTGGGAGAATCAGCAGGGTGAACGTCGCTCCAAACTTCTTGTGCATTTAGAGACATTCTCTTTTGTGAACGACGGTCAAGGAGGAGGTGGTGGTGCTGCATCTCAAGGTGGAAATGCTCCGGCTAGACAACCCCAAAGCCAGTCAGATACTCCTGCTCCTCAAAATGCCACATCGGGAGATGACGAGGATGTACCTTTCTGAAGCCAAACCTCTAAAATAATAGTATCTTCCCTCTAATCTAAATCTTCTTTAATTTAACAACCTCAAAATATCATGGCTACCCAAGAAATCCTTTTACTGCAACCAGTGGACAATCTCGGGGCTGAAGGTGAGACTGTCAGCGTTCGCGCCGGTTTTGCCCGCAATTATTTGCTTCCCCGGAATCTTGCCGTTCCAATGAATCAGTCTAATCGGCGTTACATTGATTCTCTTAACCAACGACGTGCCCAGCGAGAATGTGACGAACTTGCTGAAGCTGAACGCACTGCTGCCCAATTAAAGAAAACGTCAATAGCAATCGCGGTTAAAACAGGCGAGGGAGGAAAGATGTTCGGTTCTGTTACAGCGCCAAGCATCGTTGACCGTTTAAATGAAGATGGCATTACCATTACTCGCAAACAACTATTGCTTGCTACTCCTATTAAAGAACTCGGGAAACATGTGGTTGAAGTCAAGTTGCATGCGGATCTTCAAGTGAAGCTGAATATGGAAGTTGTTTCTGAAAACCCTATAGAGGAAGACGAGGAGTAATTTTCTCTCCTGTCTTATTTTTCACCTTACCCTTACAAAAATGGCTCAGGCCGAACCTCTGCAGCAAACTCTGGAGCGGACGGCACCTCACGATGTCGATGCAGAGGAAGGACTTCTTGCAGCGTGTATCATTGAAGGTGGTCATGAGATTCTGACTGATTGCCTACAGCAACGAGTATCCACTGAATCATTCTATAAACCATCTCACAGGCTAATTTATGAGGCCCTGTTGGATTTGGTAAAGCAGGACAAGGTTGAGGTTGATGAGATCATTCTTGCAGACAAGCTTCGGTCCATGGGACATCTTGATGATGTTGGCGGCATCGAGGGAATTAATCGTTTGACCGGTCGGATAGAGACCACAGTTCACGCAGCCTATTGGATTGAGATTGTTCTAGAAAAAGCATTACGTCGTAGCCTGATTAGCACATGCGTTAATGTCGTTGAGGACTGTTATGCGTCCGCAGGTGAGATAACAGATTTTCTTGAAAAGATAGAACAGAATATTTTCAACCTCAGGAATGATCAGGGTTCCACCTCAGCCCAACCCCTTCGTGATCCTGTAGAGGCTGCCAGCCAACTGATTTCTAGGCAAATTAATAAGGAGTCCTCTGCAGATGGAGTGATGACTGGTTTTAAAGACTTGGATGCGATGACTCAGGGTTTCCTGTCTGGACAGATGATTGTTCTTGCTGCCAGGCCGTCGGTGGGAAAAACAAGTTTGGCTATGAACTTTGCTGAGCATGCCATTTGTCCTCCTGGAATGCTGGAGCCAATACCAACTTTGGTATTCAGTCTTGAAATGACCTCTGAGCAGCTTGCATATCGTCTGGTATGCAGCCGTGCTCAAGTGGACATGTCTCGGCTGCGAGAGGGATTTTCACAACCGAAGGATCAGGCACGTCTTGCTCAGGTCGCCTCCGACTTAAAAATGGCACCTATGTGGATTGATGATGCATCCACCATCTCAATCTATGAGATGAAAGCAAAGGCACGCCGACTGAACTCATCATTAATTTCTAAAAAGCAATCTCCTCTGGGATTGATTGTAATTGATTATTTGCAGCTTATTTCGAGCGCTGATCGAAACTCACCGAGGGAACAGCAAATCTCGGAAATTTCTCGAGCGATCAAGGGAATGGCCAAGGATTTAAAGCTTCCTGTTGTCGTCTTAAGTCAATTAAACCGTGATATGGAGAAAGAGAAGCGGGATCCCAGACTTTCAGACTTACGTGAGTCTGGAGCAATTGAGCAAGATGCTGATGTAGTCCTTCTCCTTAACCGGCAGCATATGATTGATGAGATCAACGAAGGTGACGATGGGGATGGACAACATGCCCCAGGTCCCTTAGGAAATATAGATAAAATCAAACTGATTGTTGCAAAACAAAGGAACGGACCGGTCGGAGACGTTCTACTAAGCTTCCTGCGGCAATACACACGTTTCGAAAACTACGCACCCTGAGAACATAATAAAACCCATGGATATATTCAGGCTATTGCAACGGATTCTCATCCTGTTTTTCTTGATTTCTGCATTGAGGGGGCAGGATAATCCTCCGCCTATACCTGCTCCAGTTGAGTTGAAAATTAGTCGGGTAGATATACTTTACGAGGGACCTCAGTCAGTTAGCCAAGCTTACATTCTGGCGAACATACATCTTGCGCAAGATGGAGTTTTTACAGATACTCGTTTAGACCAATCCATTCGCGCGCTCTACCGAACAGGTTTGTTTGAATATGTTGAAGCATCTGTTGAAAAGACGGGTCAAAAGGAGATTGCAGTGAGTCTAAAGGTTCGACCGAAATTTCGAATTCTTGAAATCCTGTTCCGAGGCAATGAAAAAATAAAAACCTCAAGATTGATAAATGATGTCGAGGCACTGCCCGGTAAATTTCTTGACGAATTAACTCTAAAAAAGGATCGGGACACGCTGCTTGAACTTTATCGTAAAAAAGGCTACGCTAAAGTGGATGTTGATTACGAAACCAAGAAAAATGGTGAGCAGGCAGTTGTCATTTTTCATATTGACGAGGGGCAGAAGGTCAAAATCAAGAAAGTCACATTTGAGGGTAATCGAAAAATCCGTGATGGCAGATTGCGGAAGGTTGTCGAGACCAAGAGATGGACACCTCTGTCTTGGTTTCGAGATACTGGAAAATTCAGAGAGGAGACGTTAGCAGAAGACATTGATAAAATCCGTGAATATTATAAGGAGCGCGGGTATCTGGATATTGAGATTTCCGAGAAGGATATAGACTTACAGTATCCTAAACCCGGAAAGCTTCTTTTGTCATTCATGGTCAAGGAAGGGCAACAGTATTCCGTTGGTGAAGTTGCTGTTGCAGGCAACTCCATTTTCACTGTGGAAGAAATCCGTGCCAGCATTCGACTGGAGAATGGAGATGTTTTTGTGCCGGGAGATGTGGAGGCTGATCGAGAGAATGTCCAGAATTTCTATGGACGACGAGGTTACTTGGACACATCTGTAAGGGCCGTTCGCAAGCCTAATTTGGACACTCGAGCGATTGACTTGATCTTTGAGATTCGTGAAGGAGAAAAAGTGCTCTTGGATTCTGTTGATGTACAGGGAAATACCAAGACGAAAACCAATGTCATCCTTCGTGAGCTTGCCTTGGCTCCTGGCGATGTCTTTGACCTTACGCGCATGGAGAGCAGTCGCTTCCGTCTTCTGAACACTCGTTTTTTTGAGGACGTTAATCTTGTCGATGTACCAACCGATGTCCCAGGGCGGCGCGACATGCGCATTACGGTAAAGGAATCTCGAACGGGTAACCTTACTTTCGGCGCGGGCTTCAGTTCTTTGGAAAAGGCAATTCTTTTTGCGGAGGTGACACAAGGTAACTTTGACCTCTTCAACTGGCGTTCTTTTTTTCAGGGAGATGGCCAAAAATTCCGACTCAGAGCTCAATTAGGTTCACGAAGCAACGAATTTGTACTATACTTTGAGGAGCCTTGGCTATTTGAGCAGCGGCTCGCTGGTGGGTTTGAACTTTACCGGAAGGAGTCCGAATTCTATGGGCCATTTTCTGAACGTCGTGCTGGCTTTGAGGTCTTTTTGCGTAAAGTTTTGTTCGAAATGGTGGAAGGTCGTTTTGGATATCAATTAGATCGTGTTCATATCTATGATTTACAGCCCTTTGCCTCCACTGTTATTCAGAAATCAGCAGCAGAAACTCCTATGCTCATTTCTAAGATTAGTGGCAATCTTTTGCGAGATCGCCGCCGGGGAAATATCCTTTTCCCTTCAGGTGGAAGCCGTGTCGAACTTAGAAATGAACTCGCAGGCACTATTTTTGGTGGTGATTCAGATTACTGGAAAACAGAACTTCGGACTGCTAAATTTATTCCAACTTTCGAGTCTATGGAACAGACTATTTCTCTTATGGGGCGGATTGGGTTTATTACTTCCCTCGATGATTCTGACAATGTCCCATTCTTTGATCGCTTCTTTCTTGGCGGGCCGTACACTCTGCGAGGTTTTGGGTATCGTGAAGTAGGACCTAAAGATATTAACGGAGAACCCGAGGGAGGGAACACATATGGTTTATTCAGCATCGAGTACACCTTCAAGATTGCCGATCCTCTACGATTTGCATTTTTCTATGACATGGGATTCGCGGAGAGTTCAGAATTTGATTTTAATCCTAGTAATTATAATTCTAATTGGGGTCTTGGCTTACGTATCATGGTTATGGGTGCTCCGCTTCGTTTGGATCTCGGCTTTCCTCTCGCAACTGATCAATGGAATGATCAGAGTCATGAATTTAACTTTTCATTCGGAACACGTTTTTAATCCATCTACACACCTCATTTATACCACATGAATAAACTATTCACTTCATTTATCCTACTTGCTTTCGGCTCCGTGCTTGGCCACGGTCAGGTGGCGACTAACCCCAAGGTTGTCGCCGTCGATGTTGAGCAGGTTCTCACGAACTATTCAAAATTTCAAGCGGCCCGTAAAAAACTCGATGCCTCCAAAGAAAATGCACAGCAGGAAATAGAGATTATGAAGGAGGAGGGCAAGGGCCTTGTTGATCGGGCAAAGGCACTTGAGGCTAAGATAAAGAATCCGGCTCTTACGCCTGCTGCTCAGGAAAAGTCTCGTCAGGAATTTGAGGTTCTTCGCAAACAGATTCAACAAAAGGAACGTGATTTGCTGGCATATATCCAGCGAACAGATGCAGTACTTAAACAGCGACTCAAGAGTATTTTGGAATTAAATATGTCCGAAATCCGCGATATGGTAGCTTTGGTTGCTAAAGAGAAGGGGGCAGACCTTGCATTAAATAAGTCTTTAAAAGATTTTGTTATCTATTCCGCTGATTATTTTGATGTCACGAAGGAAGTTTTGAATCGCCTTAATGCGGCAGGATCCAAGTAGAGATTCCTTTAGGTTCCTTCTATTCCTATAAGGTTTGGATTTGGTAAGCGCTGTGGAAATCTCCTTTACCCTCGAAGAGTTGGTCGGGATTTCGGATGATATCAAGGTCGAAGGCCACACAACGCACCCTATTACGGGAATTGCCTCACTTTCTGATGCGGTCGTTGGTGATTTGTCTTTTCTTGGAAACCCTAAGTATTCTGCAGATGTCAAAACCTCTAAAGCCAGTGTTATTTTCCTTCCGTTGAACTATGTCGGAAAAGCTAAAGATGGACAAGCATACCTACGTACAGCAACCCCTTCTCGGGCACTTGCAATTCTAACTTCTAATGTGGAGCAAAAGCTCTGGCCTGAAGTTTCACCAGGAATTCATCCCTCAGCAGTAGTTCATGAAAGCGCAAATGTAGATGCAAGCTCTTACGTGGGTCCGAACTGCGTAATTGAGGAGGAGGTGATCATTGGTGCGAAAACATTTCTCCAATCAGGCATCTATATTGGCCGGCATGTTAAAGTCGGAAAAGGTTGTCGCTTACTTGCAAATACAACGGTTCAGGACTACTGTGAGGTTGGGAGCGGGGTTATCTTACAATCTGGTTGTGTCATAGGTTCCGATGGTTATGGTTATGAGACTGAGCATGGTTGCCACATGAAAATTCCGCAGATTGGACGAGTCGTTTTGGAAGATAATGTTGAGATAGGGGCCAACACAACGATTGATCGCGCACGATTTAATGAAACTCGAATTGGTTCCGGAACTAAAATTGATAACCTAGTGCAAATTGCCCACAATGTTCATACTGGAGATAACTGCCTCATCGTTGCTCAAGTTGGAATTAGTGGTAGCACCGTGCTCGGTAATAATGTTGTGATAGGAGGACAGGCTGGATTAGCGGGACACCTTACTGTCGGAGATGGGGTTTCCATTGCAGGTGGTAGTGCACTTTTACGTAATTTAAATGGCGGGGAAGTTGTTCGAGGGTCCCCAGCTTTTCCAATAAACGATTATCAACGAATGATTGTCCTTCAAAAACGCTTGCCCGAATTCTATAAAAGGTTGAAAACTTTGGAACAAATTTACGTTTCTCCTGATAATCCATGAGCCAGCATGAACTTAAAATCTTTTCAGGTACCTCTAACCGTGCTTTGGCGGATGAGATTTGTGAATATATCCGAACACCATTGGCTGAGGCCACGGTAACACAATTTCCTGATAACGAAACCTTTGTAAAAATTAATGAAAATATTCGGGGTGCCGATGTTTTTATAATTCAGTCTACATGCCCTCCTGCGAACCATCATATCATGGAAATGTTGATCATGATTGATGCCGCTCGTCGCGCTTCAGCTCAGCGAATCACTGCCGTCATTCCTTTTTTCGGTTATGCTCGTCAGGACCGGAAGGATCAACCCCGAGTACCGATCACCTCCAAGCTGGTTGCCAACCTTCTTGTAACTGCCGGTGCGAATCGGGTGCTAACCATGGATTTGCACGCTCAGCAAATTCAGGGATTTTTTGATATTCCTGTTGATCATCTCTACGCTTCACCAGTTTTCTCTGATTATTTAAATCAGTTTCAGACTGAAAATCTAACAGTGCTTTCACCAGACGTTGGCGGAATGAAAATGGCTACTGCTTATGCAGATATTCTTGATTGCCCCTTTGGTCTAGTTGCTAAAAGGAGACATAATGCGACTACTGTCGAGGCTTTCAATTTGGTTGGAGATGTTGAAGATCGAGATGTCCTTCTTGTTGATGATATGACTGAGACCGCGGGTACGCTTATGGCAGCAGCTACGTTAGCTCGCAACAAAGGCGCCAGAATGGTAAAAGCGCTTGTAAGCCACGGCGTTCTTAACGAGATGGGGCATCAGAGGCTCAAGGATGGTGCTCTTGACGAACTGATCACCACTAACTCTGTTCCCGTTACTTCAAGAGGTCTCCCAATCAAGGTTCTTAGTGTCGCGCCTTTGCTCGGAGAAGCTATTTTACGTATTCATAACCATTCGAGTGTTACCAGTCTCTTCGATATCAAAGGATTCTAGAGTGATGTTTTGACAATACCACAATTCACAATCGCTTGATCTAAAGAGAGTTACTCCTCGTACATTCACCTATTGTGTAATCTTTTCCGTGAAATGAAGAAACTACTGATCGCATCATTTTCTGCCACTTTACTACTCGCTATAGCTTTCATCTTATCTGTTGTTGCCAGAGATGAGTCTGAAAAAAACACTCCTCAACTCAACACAGACTCTGCTCCCCCTGATCGAACAAATCAAATTCGTATTTCTAGCTATGCAGACGTTCTTGATAATGTAACACCGGCAGTCGTCGGAGTTTACACAAGTCAAGTAATTGCCTCAGGTTCTAATTCTCGTTCTCAAAGTCAACTAGAGGAATATCTTCGTGATTATTTTGGCCTTCCCGGCCAAAGACGTTCGGACCCTGGGCAACAACGCAAAGTTCCATCTGGTGTTGGCTCGGGAGTTATTGTAAGCCCTAATGGATTCATCCTGACTAACAACCATGTGGTTTCTCAACAGGGTTCGATTGTGGATGAAGTTGTTGTTAAACTAACAGATGGTCGTGAATTCGAAGCCAAGGTTGTCGGTGCAGATGCACCTACGGATGTTGCCGTTCTCAAGATTCATGCGCAAGACCTTCCTGCCGCAACGCTCACGAATAGTGATCACATGCGTGTCGGTGATATTGTGTTTGCAATCGGGAACCCCCTTCAGGTTGGCACTACTGTAACAATGGGAATTGTCTCTGCTACAAAGCGAACTAATCTTGGCCTTCTTGGTCTCGGCGGTTACGAGAACTTTATTCAGACTGATGCTTCCATTAATCTTGGTAACTCAGGAGGTGCGCTTGTCGATGCTCAAGGCCGCCTTGTAGGAATTAATACTGCCATTATGTCCCGTACGGGAGGCAACATCGGTCTAGGTTTTGCTATCCCAGTAAATTTAGCCCGTAACATCATGTCCTCGCTCGTCGATAAGGGAGTTGTTGAGCGAGGAGCAATTGGCGTTATGCTTGAAGGTATGACACTTGAAATGGCGCAGGAATATGGATTCGAACGACCTAAGGGTGCAATTGTTCGTGAAGTTGTTCGTGGTAAAGCTGGAGATAGGGCAGGACTCAAAAAAGCTGATATAATAACCTCGGTTGATGGCCGGGAAATATCAAATTATGCCCAGTTAAGACTCATAATTTCCCAGAAATCCCCCGGCACGAAGGTCATTTTGGATGTAATTAGAGAAAGTACATCCAGAAAAATCACTGTTACCTTGGGGAGTTTGGGAAGTCTTGCGGTCAACTCTTCTCCTGAGGACTGGCCTGTGCCCGGCTTGGAGTTAGAGAGTGCCACCACTGAATTACGAGAAATGTATAAAATTCCCCAAGAGGTAAAGGGAGTGATTGTTACCTCAGTACACGATGACTTTGACTATGGCACGCAGATTACTGAAGGCACAGTTATTTGTGAAATAAACGGAGATATTACCAACAGCGTTGCTAAAGCTGAGATCCTGTTTCAATCGGGGGTAAACAGACTTTATATTTGGCGAAAGGGTGTGGGCTACCGGTTTGTCGCTGTACGCAAATAATATTTTTATTTTAGAGCCAAAGGAAAGTCATCAGCTGAATTTGCTTTCAAATTTAATGCGTTTCCAGCTTTCAAAACTACATTTTCCTTGATTAGTTGTTTCCCATTTTTCTCGACTAAAATCGTATACTCTCCTGGTGGTAATCGAGTTATTCTTGTGGAGTATTTTTTCCACATAAGTATATCATTGTTATTTTCTCCAACAGTAAAGCACTTGCCATCAGAAGCTATTGCCAAAGGCCCTTGTGGGTCACAATCCGTTTGCAAAACATGAATTTGTTTTCCGCTAGGAACCGATAGGAGTTTTAATTGCTTTATTGAACTTGTGGCAAGTAAATCTCCAGATTTTGAAAATGCGAATCTTTCTACTGGTTGTCCTTTATTTATAACTAGAGTTCGAACTTCTTGTTTCCTCCAGTTGGCTATGTGGATTTGTCCGTCCGACTCGGCAGCTACTAAATATTCTCCTGAGGGATTAAATTCCAAGGCCTTTACATTAGGAATAATCACTGGATAAACCTTCATGTCTTTGGTGGTTCCTGCCCAAGTAACCAACTGATTTTTTGTAGTGGTTGCCGCGATGAATATTTCTTTTGTACCTGCATACAGACTGGCTCTTATTCTCGGTGTCGTATCCATGCGCATTTGGAGTCCATTAGAAAGTTCACGGTTCCAAGATGGATGTACTTGTGCGATCGCCCATTTCTGATCTGATTGTATTTGTTCGGGCAGTATCAATTCATTTAGTAACTTTCCTGTGGGGACTTGCCACTCCTGAAGCTTTTGTTCAGCATTTAAGGTGAGTAGAGTGTGTTCATTCGGTCTGAATGCTGAGCAAATAATAGTAGATCCGAGTGCCTCTATAGCGCATAAATTGTGCCCGCCTTGCGTGTTCCACAAAGCCCAAGCTTGATTGCCTAATGTTAGGATATATTGGCCTGAGGGGCTGAAAATGGCTTTTTGAATGGGATAGTCTCCCATCGAGAAAGTACCTATAGTTTTCCCGTCTGAGATCTGTGCTAATGCTGCATTTTCATTTATTGACGTTGTAAGTAAAAGATCATTCTTTTCATTAAAATCCAGCCAGTCCACGCGAGTGCCTAAGCTAATAATTCTTTTTGGTTTGATATGAATTACAGTTTCAAGGTCTGAGTCAGTTGCCGTTATATGAATTTCGCTACCTAGAGGAGCCTGCACGCTCAGAGAAGTTCCTTTAATATCATTAAAAAGATCAGCCAATTCCTTCGTTAAGCTTGTTGTTTGGCCTATATGAATGGTTTTCTGTATTTGCAGCGGGAAAGCGTTGATAAAATTGGCTGTGATTATATATTTCCCAGGAGAAATCCCTTCAATTTGTTGTTTGTCCAACTCATTAAAAGAGCTGAATCGAATTCTTCTTTTATCCCTTGCCTCGAGTATAAGTGAATCAAGAGGCACTCCATCCAGTTTAAATTCAAGATTGGTGTTTGGAAGTCTTTGGGCATACTCATACAGGTTAACACCTGTAATCCCACAGATGATACTCATACTTAGGATCATCGTGTTTTTGATGATTTTGGAATTAAAGGCATTTCGAATTTTCTTGGCCAGCCCATCAGCGTGGCTCATCCCCTTCTCCCATCGATACAGAAGTACATTTCGCAAATCACCATTTTCTGTTTTTTTGACTTTAGCAATACTCTCTAATGAGTGTATTATGTAGTTATTTATAACTAGCAACAATTCCCCTTTAATAAAAAAAAGTCTAAGTGGGTTAAATGTAGACTGTGCAAGTGCTTTTACTTTTTGTTCACCAATAGGGTCAAAATCCTTTACCCGTTGTGTTAGTGCTTCTAAGCTAATGACTTCATGATTTGGTATCAGTTGAAATAATTCTTGATACGGTATGAGTGCTTTAATTCGTAACTCATTAATTGCTTTTTGAACGAACTCGTAGGGAAGTTCACTGAAGCCCCCCAATGTTTGATTTAAAATTCTTCTTGCCTTTCTATAGTCGCTTTTATTGCAAAATGATAATGCTTTTTGTAGCGCTTTTTCTTCAAAATGATAATTCTTTATAAGAGCACACAGTCTTTCATGTCGCTCTGCATAAAGGGTTTCATATCGTTCCCAGAAATGACCTCTTTGAAAGATGAAATCACGGATGGATTCATGTGGCAGTTTCCCGATGGAATCCTCCGTGTCTTGGATTGTATCCAGAGCCAGAAGCCCTTGTTGTAATCGCCCATCTATATTCCATTCATCTGCCTGAAACTTTGGCTGATATAGTGCTAATTTTGCTATTAGATTTTCCTTTGCAACTGGCATATTTTTGACCTTATCCTCCAGTTCTTCCAGTCGAAACATCTGCTTGCTTGCATCAGGAAAGTCCAAATTCTGGATAGATTGCTCGAACAGTCTAAAAGCATTCTGCAGCAATTCAGTAACATTTGAGAGCACTGTTTTCATTTCTGTAATTGGCTCTATAGATAAATTGCCATTTTCAATATTCAGGAGAATCCAATCTCTAAGCTCCATATCTAGTTTGACCAGCGATTGGATATCATTCATATTAATCAAAAGATTAGATTCTTTTAGACGGTGGACTTTCGCTTCTACAATCGCTACCTGCATTAAATCTTCACGAGACCATGATGCCCTTGAAGAAATTTTCCTGTATTCAAGAAGCATTTCTGCGAGAAATTTTCTCAATTTTTGAACTTTGTTACGATTTAGTCCCAAGGAATGGTTTGTTCTTAATTCTACACCCTTTTTATTCCCTTCTTTATTTTCCGTTGTGGATTTGGGTTCTGAAAACTCATCAAGTTCTTGCGCCACTCGAATGCCTGCGAGGAATTCCTCCGCGCGATGCAGATCATTTCTAGATTCCATGTTCATAACTTGGAGTTAATTTATAATGGGTATGATATATCACCGTAGATTACAAAAAAGTTTTTCTTGGTGCTTGCCACATATCTGGAGATGGTTTTTCTCAAACTAATCTAAGGCATCCTTTTCAAAAGCGAATTTGAACATAGGAGAGATGGCAGAGTGGTCTAATGCGCTAGTTTGCTAAACTGGTGAACCTCGTAAGGGGTTCCGCGGGTTCGAATCCCGCTCTCTCCGCCATTTCCTTGTTATAATATTCGAGCCTTTTTGCTTGCACAAGAAAGATGCTTTCAATGCATCAAACTTTAATGAATCACGCCACCGAGTGAATTTTCAATTTCTGTGATGCGTCACAATATGTACTAGAGCTTTATCTTATATAAATTTATCAACCGCGAGGAGCCTTCTATTGGCTTATCAACTTGCAGATGAGTTTTGATTACCATCTTAAAATGTGTTAATTCGGATGAGATCGCTTTACAGACTAGGGAGAGATCCTCACTTCATAAAAACGACGGTCCCGGTCTTCTCGTGAGATTAATTTTCTTAGTGGGGTTCCCGTTCCTATAATTTCTTGCCCATATGGAGTCCATGTCTTTAGGTTTGGTGACTCATAAATTTGGTAGCGAATCCCGAGTTGCGAGTTCCACTTCATTTCAATTGCCCATTTAACATTCAGAATCGGCACTAGGATTTCTTTCTGATTGTCAGTGAAGTGATGAACTCCCTTTAGGCTCCATAGGTTAACAATATCTTGGTTCGGGGAATCCGCATTTAGGTTGATAAAATTGCTATTAAGGTGAACCTCCTCCAGTTCCTGTAGCTTTTGCATGGGCTCAATATTATTGATATAATTGTGGCTAAGATTTAGGTTCTTGAGGTAGTTGAGGTCACTCAAAGGAGTAATATCTGTTATCTGCGCATGAGCGAGTGACAGTCTTTCCAGTTGAGCTAGCTGCCCAAGTGGACCAATATCACTTACGAGCGTCGAATCTAGATGGAGTTCCCTAAGACTTCTCAATGTAGAAAGAAGTTCTATCCCGTGGATAGGGTTTTCGGAAAGATCAAGATGGTGAACTTTTTTTAAATCCTTTATCGGAGTCAAATCTATGATGCGGTTGTTTGGCAATTTAATAGATATTAGGTTCAATGCATTTTCCAGACCATCTAAAGAGGTGATACTTGCGTTTCCGGCTTCCAGGCTCTCTATAGAATGTAATTCTAAAAGGGTAAGCTCCTCATTCAAATGCTTACCCAAGGAATTACGTAGGATTTGTGCCAGATTATCGTCAGCTATTGTAATAATTCGGTCTTGGGGTGATTTCTGGATAAGGGCTCCTCGGGAGGAAATCTTATTTAATGCGATTATTACTGAGTCTTCATTTAGGTCTATTCGGTTATTTTGTAGTTGAAGATTGAGAAGTCCGTTCAGACTAGAAATTGGTGCTGGGTCTTGAATCCGATTCTGTCCAAGTCGCAGTTCGCGTATTGTTTGAAGTTCATTTAGTGGAACTAGGTTGATGATGTGGTTTTCTGAAAGGTCTAGACCCCGAAGGTTTATCAAGTTACTTAACGGGCTCAGGTCACTAATCTGGTTCTGTGCAAGACTTAGTATCTGAAGGTTGCTCAGATTCCCCAAAGGAGCCAAATCAATGATTCGATTACCAGAGAGAGCTAACATTCTTAAATTCCTGAGATCAGACAGTGGTTCCAGATTCCTGATTTCGTTCTGGTAAAGGGTTAGACTTGAAAGAGCGTTAATGTTCCCAATATACTGTAGGTCCTTAATTTGATTGCCACTAAGGTTTAGCGCCGTCAGCCGGCCAAGTTTTTCAAGGAAGCTTGTTGATTTTACCTCCATTCCCAGAATGGAAAGGTCTTCAAGATAAATAAGATCTTCGAGCGGAGATAGGTCTGTAACAGCAGTTTCACTAATTGAGAGATATTGCAGGGCCTTATGTTTTGCCAAGGGGCTTAAGTTAGTTATTCGATTTTGATGTAGTGTTACAGATTTTAGGTTTTGTAGGTCTTTGAGCGGTGACAGGTCTTCTACCTTCGTGCCGAATAGATTCAGCTGATTCAGCTTTTTGAGTGTTCCAAGTTCGGAGATGTTCCGGATTCCATGTTCATTAAGTATCAGTTTCTTGAGGTTTACTGCATACTGAAGTCCTTCCAGAAGAGTCAGTCCTTTCCCTGAGGATTCAAATACAGTCAGATCATTGAGTTCACGAGCAGTAAGTTCTCCATTTGGTCTATTGAGGGCTTTGCGTATTAACCCCTCAAGGATTGAATCAGGGAAGACTATCCTTGGGGGGGGGAGCGAGAGTGCGTCAAGAGGATCACTTCCTTTTCTATATTCTTCTTTATCGGAATATCCATCGCCATCTGTATCGGATACAAAGGGGTTGGTTCGTAATTGAACTTCCTCCAGATTCAGAAGCCCATCTTTGTCATTGTCGCCATTTCCCTGACGTTCAATAAGTCGATATTCTGCTTCAAGAGATACTGTGAGAAGTAACATCTCTTCATGCGCATCTGCTTTCAGTAGATGAATGGCTAAAAGATTTTGCCCTTCAACCAATAAGTTAGACTTACTTGTTAGGTCATAGGTTTTTTGATCTCCAGATACCAGAGGGTCGCTAATTTCACTAGCATATGAATCCCACTTTGGTATGTGGGGAGTGTTTTTTCGGGCAATTTCCACGCCATTTAAATAAGCAACAAATCCATCCGCATATCTAAGCTTAAGCCATAACCGAGCGATTTGTTCTGGTGGACCAGCTTCAAATTTAATGCGCGAATATATGCTGCGTTGTCCCTTAATCCATGTGGATGAGAGATCAGTTTGAATTAAGGAATGGAAGTTGCCATTTGGGTCTAATCCAATGGATGCTGTCCCAGGATACCATGTGTCATCTATAAAATTGAGAGTTCGCCACATCTTAACCTCTTCATTGTCTTCGGGATAAAAGAACCGGGTAGGAGCGGTACTACTGAAAAGTTTTTGTGTGTAGGAGGGAAAACTGCTCCCATCATTTGGTTCAGTTCGATACAGGAATTCCAGAAAATTAGAAGCTCCATCATTGTCTGGGTCATCTTCTTTGCTAAATACAGATGGGTCCAAGCCATTACTGGATTCCCATCCATCTGGAAGTGAATCCTGGTCTATGTCTTGTTGGAAAAGTGCCTGAATTCTTCGACCCTTCCTAACGTTTATATGGAGTGGATTCACTGATCCGGATGCATCTCCTGACCAACCATTAAACACAAAGCCTTCTTCTGGTTTGGCCGTGAGGGTTGCAGTTTGATCTAAATTAAAGTATCCCCAACCCTCGATGGTCCCTCCAATTAGAGGTGTCGCAGTTGCTATTATTGCAAATTCGTTGATTGCTTCTCCTTTCTCGTAGGCTCCAATGTCTACCATGGAATCTTGTAAACGAAGAAAACCAGCAATGTCGAATGGCAGCATTTCCTGCAAATTTCCGTCTTCATCAATATCCATTAAATCCTCCGGAATATATACTTTATTGCCGAGACTAACCGCCTTTGCATCGGGTTTTAACCGAAGGCCATCATCTGCTGTTCCCCAGATTTGATCAATACCTATCGGATTGGCCGAATTGATGAATCCTGGTTTCTGGGTGGACTTTCCATATATGGCAGTTCCTGAACCTCCTCCTTCTATGAGACAGTGACTAAAGACCAGAGGGATTGCGTTGATTGGATCCTGCGTGAATCGGCTGTCTGCCAATCCTTCGTTAATATGTATATTAGGATTGGTTAGTATAACTTCGTTTCCCCAGACGATACAATTGCGAACTGAACCATAATTTATAAGGCTTAATCCACCGCCCACTATCGCTCTATTATTGACCACCGTGCAGTTTATTAGGTCAATGTATTTCGAGGCAACTCCTCCACCAATACCTGTTGCCTCATTTTCTGCTATAACACAATTTATAAGGTTTCCGCCATCTAGAGAATCTAAGTAAAGACCCCCTCCATTTCTCGCAGAGTTATTTGCAAACACAGTATTTAAGATTTGATACTTTGCCACTAGCCCAGTTTTAATAAACAATCCTCCACCATTCCCATCCGATCGATTTTCTTCGAATACGCAGTTTAGAAGCAGATTATGACCGGAGAGATTGTTTCCTTCTTGAATGATGGCTATCCCTCCTCCTCCGAGAAAAGCACGGTTTTCTCTAAAAATACAGTTGCGAACCATTGGCCTGTGGTGATCTAGCGGATTTATATATAGCCCTCCACCATAACCTCGGTCATCTTGACCATCCGCATTTCCTCGGATTACATGAAATCCATCCAAAGTCCATTCTGTATTGATGCTGGTCATAACGTGCCGGCTCCACAAAGATGGATCATCTCCTATTTCTCCACTTAGAACTGTCATATTCCTCTTCCAGTTCCGGTCCTTTCTTAGGGTTTCATCGCCATTAAAGCCACCATACATTGAGACCTGTTGTTTAAGTTCAAATGTGGCTGTCCGATCTCCTGTGATTTTCTTGCCTCCAATATCTGGCTTGTAAGTGCCGGCCGCTACCCAGATTTCATCGGTTGGTCGACTTGCTTGTAAGCCGTCTTGTAGATAGCGATAGGCTTGAATCCATGAGGAGCCATCGCCTCCATCTCCGGCATTATTATTTACATATATTATTTTACCTACTAAGGTGATAGGTAAATAAATCAAGATAGTAATGTATCGAGCCCACTTCATGAGGAGAATGCTAACCCAAATCCAAAGGTTGCTTTTAAGAGCAATAAGAATACTTACAAATTTTACACTGACATTTCTTAAAGTAAAGCTTTTCTGCTTTAATAATGCTACTCTTTTGAGGCAGCGATTATTGGTGATAAAATGAAGGAATATCAGCATCGTTTATTTGGACTTTCTGCTTTGTTATTTGAACGCCCAACCAGTCGTTGGTTTCTTGTGTTGCCGATTGGCTGGATGTGTTTACTGCAATTTTTGTCTGGGATTCCGAATCCTTTGCATTTCGAGGAACTTGGAATTCGAGACACCCTAATGTCCAACCTATCGCATCAGGTGCATGATTTTGATCCGGATTTCCAAAACCTCATGCATCTGCCGTTGTTTGGAATGCTGGGATGGTTGTGGGCTTGGATGCTCCTACACTGGGAGCTACCGCGGCGGGTTTACCTAACGCGGTTGTTTGGGATCGTGCTGGGTTACGGGGCATTGAACGAGATGTCTCAGGCATTGGTGCCGAGGCGGTTCCCAGGTCTTGAGGATTTGTCCTTCAACTGGATTGGCAGCATGCTGGCGATCGGGATGTTCCTGTTGATCCGGAAGAGGTTTAAGACTTAGGATAATACCACGAATAGTTGATCCTATAGTCTGGACTTTATTGCAATTTGGAAGGTTTAGGGTAGCTTGGGTTTATGTTTCTATTGAATCCCCGATTTTTGCTTATGGCACTGGCCTTTCCTTTTTACTCATTATTAAATGCCGCTGTTCCGTTGGTCCTTGAGTACTCTGGCCGTGTATCCTCCGGCGGTTCGCCGTTCACTGGTTCGGGTAGTTTCCGGTTTGCGTTTGTGGACTCAACTGCGAGCACAACTTTCTGGAGCAATGATGGAACGAGTACGGTGGGTAGCGAACCGACGGCGGCGGTGACGGTGACGGTCGATGATGGTTTCTATTCAGTGTATCTGGGGGATGACTCGATGACGAATATGACCGTGATAGCCGAGTCTGTTTTCCAAAATGATGACCTGTACCTGCGCGTTTGGTTTGATGA
>JABJCN010000147.1 GCA_018668635.1 Opitutia bacterium | reverse complement strand
TCTTCAGGAAATCGGGTTGGGCTTCGTAGATTGCCGTATCGTTGAGCGGTGGAAGCGGCATCTGTTGGCCTTCGTACATACCGTCTGTGACCTTGGGCCATGGAAAATGACCGATGCCGGGCCGCTTGTCGCCGTCTTCGGCATGGGTGGCGTTGAAGCTTACCTGCAGGCAGAAGGGCCGTTCCTTTGGCTGTTCGGTGAGGAAATCGATGGCCCAGTCTCCGAGGATCTGGGTTTCGTGGCGCTTGGTGCCGTCTTCCATTTTCTTGAAGTAGGGCCGGCGGGAGATTTTTCTACGCACGTCCCACATGAGTCCGGCGGAATCGGCTGCTATGTTGACGTGCTCCTTGCCAAGGTGTCCGGTGCGATACCCGGCCGCTTTGAGAACGGCAAAATAGGAGCTCTTGCAGAGGGCAGGATTCAACGGACCAGGGGTGACCCGATACAGATGCTTGCGTTCGTAGGTACTGGTGAAGAGGCTGGATCGTCCCACCCAACAGGTGGAGGTCGAGACGAATGCATTCTTGAAGCGGACCCCTTGGCCAGCCAATCGGTCTATGTTTGGGGTTTTGACAATGGGATGCCCTGCGCATCCTAAAGTATGGTCGCGCTGATCGTCCGCATAGAGAACAAGAAAATTGGGTCGTTTTCTTAAATCAATTGGGGTCGCCGGAGTTTTTTTTTCGGGCGCTTCTTTTCCTTTTTGCCTCTTTGGGGGTTTCCGACCGGACTTTGGTCCGGTAGTCACCGGAGACACCTTGCCGACGGTTCTTTCTTCGGGTACGTACCACCCGTCGAGCAGGGCACTCAGTTCCTTGACCAGTTTGGGGTTCTTTGCAGCCAGGTTCATTTTTTCGGCCGGATCTTTTTTAAGATCGAAAAGTTGGGGTTCTCCGCCCTGTGGGGGATACTTCATTTTCCCGGTCGCCCCGTCGTAGGTCAGGAGGAGCTTGTCGTGCCCCTTGATTACCCAGCGATAAAGAAGGGATGCCTGTGGGTTTTCTATGTCGGCGATGTCGTGGGCGAAGGATTCACCGAAGAGGACGTCGCGCTTGATCTTCTTTCCGCTCTTGAGTTGGGGGAGAAGGTTGAGACCCGGAAAGTCATGTGGGCCTTTGGCTCTGGCGGCAGCCACTACGGTCGGTACGAAGTCGATGGATGAACATAGCTCAGGCCGGTCCGCGGGGGGGATTGTTCCTTTCCAACGGAACATGATGGGGTTGCGGGTTCCGCCTTCGTAAGGGCTGCGCTTGGACCGGATTGCATAGCTCCCGGTCTCGGTCTGGATCCAACCATTGTCCGTAACGTAAATGACCAAAGTGTCTTCCGCGATGCCTGACTCGTCGATATGGTTCATCAAGGCTCCACAAGTCTCGTCGAACCATTCGCACATGGCGTAGTATTTGGCCACCCGGTCCTGCACTCCCTTGGCGAGGTACTTCTTGTGGAGGCGCTCGGGTGGGTTGTGCGGGGTATGGGGAAGGAAAGGAGCGTACCAAATGAAGAAGGGTTTCTCCTGCTTGACCGACCGGTCGATGAAGTCGAGGACCGGCTCCATCCCCGCCCGCCCAATCTTGAGCCCGTCGTCGCCGTGTCTGCCCCCGGGGTTGGGGAACCCGCGTGTCATGCCTTCGGTGAAGCCTCCGCGCTGGTAGGAGCCTTCCCACCATTTTCCGCTCTGGTGGCTGACATACCCCTTCTTGGCGAGCCAATGAGGAAGGCCGCCATGCTCGTCTATATTGGAAATGATCAACTCCCTGGGATCTTTTCCTGTTCTCTGGGCATGCGCCTTGTTTTGATCTGTGTTGGCAGGGTTATTGCCGGTGATCTTGTTCTGGTGGGAATACAGGCCTGTAAAAAGGGTCGCGAGGGAAGGGCGGCACAGAGCAGTCGGTACGTACCCACGCCGGAACAAGGCGCTTTCCAAGGCCAGTTTGTCTAGGTGGGGCGTCTCGATGTGGGGATGCCCCATGAATCCGTAATCGGTATAGCTTTGATCGTCAGAGAGGATGAGGACGACGTTGGGTTGCTTGGCCCAGGAAGTGGTTGCGAGCACGACCGAAAGGCAAAGTAGGTTGAGATATTTTTTCATGGATAAATGGTTGGTTGTTTCTATACGGATTCAGGCACCAAGTCTTGGGCTCATGATTGAAGGGCTTGCTTGAAGTTAAACGGATTTTTCTGACGAAGGAATAAAATTGAACACAATAAAACAATGTCGGAAAATCCGTTTATCTTACGGATTCCTTATTTGCGAAGGTTTTGAAAACCGTAAGCCCTACGATAAGGCGAAGCCGGATTTGGGAGTGCCCAGACAAGACCTATTTATTGAACAAGTTCGATCCCTTCATCGGTTATCTTGATCTTTCCTTGTTTGTAAAGGCCTCCGATTGCTTGCTTGAAGACTTTTTTACTCACTTTGAATTCCCTTTTTATATCTTCCGGAGAGCTTTTGTCTCCAAATTCTGATTTTCCTCCCACTTCCTTAAGGTGATCCAGAATTTTGTCGAAAGTCGAATGAACGTGCCTGCCTTTGTCCGGCTGTAACGAAACGTCAATCCTTCCATCGTCCCGAATGCCGGTGATATACCCTTTGAGCTTTTGGCCCTCATGGTATTTGTCGTACACCTGATTGCCGTAAACCAACCCCGTATACTCATCGTTGATCGCCACTTGTATTCCCAAATCACTAAAAGCATAGATTTCGAGGTCCACTTCCTCCCATCGGGAAAATTCGTCTGGGTCAACATGTTCGATCAAATGCTCAAAATTATGTTTCATTCTCTTTTAACTATAATCAGCCTGGACAAAAACCGCACCCACGAAAAAGAAAAGAACCATATTTTTTTCATCGAACGATTATAGCTTAGTCCTCCTTGTGTCCTTTGAATCCCAAGGATGCATCGAGAACTTTGCCCAGCTGAACAGGCGTGTGAGCTTTCTTCGCATAGGTTTTCATCTTCTCAATGATATCGGGAAATTGCTCGGCTACATCGTGGAGCTCTTCAATATCCTTACTCAAATCATAAAGCTCGAATGGCACGCTTTTGTTTGGTCTGATGGCTTTCCAATCATTCATGCGCAGGGCAGTGCTCTTCTTGTTCTCCCAATATAGATAGTTGTGCTGGTTTTGCCGGCGTCCAGCATTTTTCGCTCCGAGCAACGTTGGCAAGATTGAAATACCATCGGTATCCTTTCGTGGTCTTGCATTAGCGATTTCCGCCAGCGTTGGCATGATATCCGGGAAGTAGCCCAAGTGGTCGGAAACAGCGCCAGCTTTTATTTTGCCTGGCCACCGAGCAATAAAGGGGACCCTGATTCCGCCTTCATAGAAATCGCCCTTTCCTCCTCGGAAACGTTCACCAGTCTTAGGATTTAGGTTTGGAGCCAGAAAGCCATGTGGATGTTCATTACTTTTAAAATAGGTCTTCCCTCCGTTATCCCCGGAAATGAAAACAATGGTATCATCATCGATCCTCAATTTTTTCAGCAAGTCCATGATCTCGCCAATTTGCCGGTCCACCATTTCCACCATGGCCGCATACATTTGGGCATCATGAGTCCCTTTTTGATTTGAGGCATCCCATTTCTTGTCTTTGTACTTCTTCCATGCAGGTTCATTGTCAGGCATTGTCCAAAAACCATGAGGGGGCGTCCATGGAAGATAAGCAAAGAAGGGGCGATCCTTGTTCTCTCGGATAAAGTCCAGACTGTCCTTAAAGATAAGGGAATGTGAAAAGGTTTTGCCCTTAAGAAAGTCTCCAGTGTTGCCTGAGAGTGGTACCTTCTTACTGTTGCGGATGAGATATCTTGGATAAAAGGTATGGGCGTGAGTCTGATTGTAATAACCAAAGAAGATATCAAAACCATGCTTCTCGGGTACGCCTGTCGTACCTGCGTCGCCAAGCCCCCACTTGCCGAAACCACCAGTTGCATAGCCGGCGTCCTTGAGCATGCTGCCGATGGTCACCTCATCCGCAC
>JABJCN010000049.1 GCA_018668635.1 Opitutia bacterium | reverse complement strand
TGTTTTCGGGAGCCACCACAGCCTTTAGCTTCCCATATAATAGTACCTACACCACCACTGGTCTAGGGAAAGATGAGCACCCTGTTTTTCTTTACTCCCCCATGGCTTGGTGTTCTCATCGGGGGATGAAATTCTTAAGCATTTTGATGGTGGGCGTTACCTTGCTTGTTGGTGGGTGTGGGGAGAAGAAGGTTGCTGAAGACTTCGGTGATTTCGCTTTGACGAGAGACGTACTAGAAGAACGTGATGGAGTACAGTACGTCAAAGGTGAGACTGAGCCATTTACCGGCAAGCATTTTGAGTACCACGAGGACGGATCGAAGTATCCAGAAACTCCCTTCGTGAACGGCAAGGAGCATGGCACGCAGATTTGGTACCGTGAGGACGGATCTAAAGAGAGAGAAGCCGTCTTCGAAAACGGCAATAAGATCTCCGAGAAAGATTTCTAACCCGCCGCGAAGTCGATGAGTTCAGTCACACGGATGACGCCGTCGATTGCTTCGCTCAGGAGTATTGTATTGGATGGCGGGAGGTCTACCCCTGGATGATTTTGGCGCCGTCCACGGCCTGCGTTATGAAGGGCTTAACTTCATGCTGGAAGTTCTGAAGGAAGGCAGACTGAAGATGTTGCTTCAATTCCCCTGCGGCATCCCTTCGGACCAGGCTGATGGTTGACCCACCAAATCCCCCGCCGGTCATGCGAGAACCGAATAGGCCTCTTTCGGGGCCGAAGTCATAGGCGGCCTCCACGAGGATGTCCAGTTCATCGCAACTGACATTGAAGTCATTGCGTAGGGATTGGTGACTGGCCAGCATCAGCTTCCCGATTGTTGCGGTATCTGATGACTCCAGTGCCTTGTTGAATTGCCGGACCCTCTCGATCTCGCTAACGGCATGCCGTGCCCGGCGGAATAGTTGATCGCCCAGTCGGTCGCGTCCGGATTCAACCAGGGCGAGGTCGGCATCACGAAGAGAATCCACTCCGAGGATGTCGCTTGCCTTTTCACAATCCTCGCGTCGTTTCCGGTATTCACCATCACCGAGGGAATGCTTGACCCGTGTGTCGGTTACGAGAATGGCCATGTCATCCGGTATGGGCACCAACTGCATATAGAGGTCCCGGCAATCAATTTGAAGGGCATGACCGGCCTTTCCCGCACCAACTGCCAGTTGATCCATGATTCCACATGGAACTCCGGCGAAATCGTGCTCAGCCTGCTGGCATAACCTTGCTCGATTGACAGGGGTCATTTCTTCCCCTGTCAGGGCCTCCATACACAGGGCGGTTGCGGTTTCAAGGGCAGCGCTGCTGCTGAGACCGGCACCCGTGGGTAGATCAGAGGTGATGACTGCGTCAAAAGTCGGTAACCGGGTGCCCCTGTCACGTAAAAGTGCCAGTACTCCGATGATATAGTTTAACCAGGAGTCGGGTCGTGGTTCAAGTTTGTCCATTGAAATCTCAACGGGTTCTCCGCCGGACAATGCGGACCAAACTCGACAGGTATGACCATTACCGGGGGACACGGCCATATGGACATGACGATCAATTGCCACCGGCATGACCAATCCATCCAGGTAATCAACGTGCTCGCCAATCAGGTTGATTCTCCCGGGTGACTGGATAACTGCTACGGGAGGCCGTCCATAAACCGACTCAAACGCTTGCTGTGGGGAATTAAATTTCAAGGTGTTCCTTGTGTTTTCTCAATTGGGAAGGTTACTGCTGGCAAAAGGCCGACTTTAATTTAGGCTTTCTAGGCAGGAGCAACCTGTTTGGTCAAGGGGGGTTTTAGTTCACCATCAACCCGAAGGCGGATGGATAAGTTAATTATTTCTCTTTTTGTTTATCGAGAACAACTTGATTTATCGCTAATCCTCGATCCACAGTTGAACATTTGCTTGTCTTGCATCCTGGTCGAATGACTTGAATTTGAACATTGGATATGGTCACTTCATCTTAAAGGGCATCTATTCATTCTTGTTTGAATAAGAGTATTATGAGATTTCGAAATTTCAGTTCCCTGGCATTACATTTTTTCACGATTGCCTGCTTCCTTGTTGGTTGTGACCAAGGTGCGCAACCCGATCCTTCGCCAGTCCCGGGTGTTCCCCAAACACCTCTTGTTTCCGGGACACAAAAGCCAAAAAGGGTGGCGGGTGTATCACCAATCGCCAAGGCGGCGCGAAGCCAGATAGGGAAAACGATCAGCTATGACCCCTCATATGTCGGGTTGAAATATCCCGGGGGAGACGTTCCTATTGAAACGGGAGTCTGTACGGATGTCGTTATACGAGCTTTGCGTGACGGATACAAGATGGACCTACAGAAACTCGTTCACGAAGATATGAAAATTGGGTTTTCCGCCTATCCAGACATCTGGGGGCTCAAGAAGCCGGATCGCAACATTGATCATCGTCGCGTACCCAACCTCAAGATCTATTTTAAACGCCGCGGTTTTTCCCTGGCCGTGACAAGGAAAGTGAAGGACTATCTACCAGGAGACTTCGTTACATGTACAGTGGGTCGAAACCTGGCGCATGTCATGGTCGTAAGCGACAGGAAGACGTTCGGTGGCGTTCCTTTAGTAATTCACAATATCGGTAGTGGTGTCAGGGAGGAGGATCGACTGTTTAAGTTCCCTATTACAGGACACTACCGAATCAAGGAATGAACTTGAACCGGATGAACACTGCACATTGACGCCATAAGCGAAATTACGATTAACAATGCCCCGGAAAATTCCCTACTTTGCAAAGACCTGCTTGAGGAATTCCGCGCTACTGATTTCAGGCTTCTCGTGCTCTCTCACTTGCAAGTGACAGGCGATGCCGACCTTCTCGCACTTCTCCTTCAGTAGGCGACCGAACCCGGCGTGATGAATACCATCGCCCTTGATGACCGGGACGGGAGCAGGTTTTCCGTAATTGAGAAACACGGGAGGGTCGTCCTTGGTGACGTGGGTGAGTGGAGAGCACTCCAGCGAGAGGGCCTTGTACTTGTCCCAGTTCTTCATCAGGTGCTCGTGGCTTTCCGCACCCACGGTCTTCCAAATCATTGGGTGTTTGATAGCGGCCAAGCCGATCTTCTTTTCCAGAAGAAAGGGATCGAGGGTGGTTTGTCCTCCCATGGCTACCGCTCCGCAAACGCGTGAGGATTGTCGAAGAACGGGATCCTTGCTCTTGGGGTCGGCCATATCGTCATGATAGGCGAGCCATAAACTGGATGCGGCTCCGGCGGAACCTCCGGTCACTGCGATACGCTCGGGGTCGAAGTTCCATTCCTTGGCCTTGGTGCGTAGGAACTGAATGGCCCGGGCGGCATCATGAACGGCGGCGGGGAGTAATTCGACGCCGGCCAACCGGTAGTCAATCGATGCATAACTGTATCCATTCTTTAATTGGTTTGGAGAAGTAGTTTCGTTCTTCTTGCCACCGAGCCAACCGCCTCCATGGATATGGACGAGGAGAGGCGTAGGTTCATTTGAATCGATCTTCCAGAAGTTGAGCTTCATATCCTTGTGCAACCCGTAAGAAACATGCTTATGAGTCGGCTCAATTTTCTGGGCAACCAGCGGAATGGTAATGAGAAGGAAGGGGAGGATGATGGGATTGGCTTTCATTGTTATTTCTTTTCTTGTTCGAGACTTTGCTTGAGCTGAGCTAGCTTATCGTCCTTTTCATAAAGATAGTCCTGCTGGGCCCTGTAGGCGCCGCCCCGAGCCTCGACCAGTTTCTTGTAATCGGGATTGTCCTTGAGGGTCTGGCGGGTCTGGCTCCGTTTTTCTGTGATTTCCTCGTTGGAGACGAAGAGCTGGGGATAATCAGTCTCGAGTTTCTTTTGAGCATCTTCGGCGGCTGTGACGAGTTTCTTGTAGTCGGCGTCGCCTTGGTGTTTTTTGCGGGCTTGTTCCAAGGCCGCCTTTTTGCGCGTATCCGGTTCATTCTCGAGGGTAGGTTCTTTCTCCAGTAGAAATTGGTCCATTGCCCGGTTGGCCCGGAAGGTGGCGAATAGGGTTTCTTTGTAGACGGGGTCTTCCTGGTGAAGTTTCTTGCGCAATTTCTGGATTTTCTTCTGAAAAGCCTTGTGGGAACTGAAGGCCTCTGGGAAACGTTCGACCTTTTCGGCATCAAGACGCTCTATTTCCCCGACCAGCTTGCGGTAGGCAGAATCGTCCATGTGGAAGCGGGCGTGCAGGTTCCTCTTGCGAATGTCATGTTCGTCGCGAACTGATTTTTTTACGGGGAACCGGTTCTTGGACTTTTGGATATGGGCCAGATTCGACTCCCGGTCGCGATGTCGTCCCGCACCAAATACCTGGAGGTTGTCGAAAGATGCCCCGGCTTGGTCAACCTGTATGGCGAAGTAAGTGCGCTCCTGATCGATGATCGGGTGTTTGGCATAAACCAGATGCTCGTGGTTGAGGTGGGCGACGACTTGGTCACCGATGAACTCGATCGTCATGACGTACCATTTGCCGGGCTTGAAATCGTAGGCGCATTCGCTGTGTCGCATTGAAAACCAAGGCCCACGGTCGTCCTGTGCGGTCTGGATGAAGAAGTGGTCCCGGCGAATGTGGACGACCGTGTTGTAGTGGCCGGATGCACCGGTAACTAGGCGCATGTCCTTGGCCTCGTCGAAGCGGAACTCGAAGCGGATCACGGCATCCTTGAAGTTGGGCTCCTTATAAAAAAGTCGCTTGTTCTGGCCGGCAAACTGGTTTCGTCGGAGAACACCATTCTCCACCTGCCATTCCTTTTGGAAAAACCAGTTTTCACTGACCTGACCTTCCGAGAAATGCTCACCGAAATGAAGGTTGCGCGGGGACGCAAGCAATGGCCGGGAGGGAATACGGGCACCGGTCCGTTCACGCCAGTCGATCAATTTGTGATGGAGCTCTTCCACTCGCTTGGGGTCCGAGGAGGCCAGGTCTTTCTTCTCTGAAGGATCCTTGCCCAAGTCGAATAGCTCAAACTTGTCCGATCTTGCCGGGTCGAAGTACTCGATCAATTTCCAGTCTCCCTCGCGTATGGCACCGGCTGAGACGCCGCCCAGGAAATGCGGCTTGTCCAATGGATAGTGCCAATGAAGCGCCTTGCGCTTGGGAGCGGCCTTTGGGTTTTTCCATGTGGCAAGCGTAGAAACCCCGTCCAAGACTTGCGCCGGATCGGGCTTGATCCCCGCTGCTTCGAGGAGGGTGGGGTAGAAGTCGTGGTTGACGACTGGTTGGGTGCAAATCTTGTCTTCGGGAACCTTGCCTCCCGGCCAGCGCACAATCAGCGGCACGCGAATACCGCCTTCGTAAAGCTGGCTCTTTCCTCCTCGCAAAGGAGCGTTGGAAGTGACCTTTCTTTCGCCTCCATTATCACTGGAGAAAATGAATATGGTATTTTCAGCGAGCCCCAACTCCTCTAGTTTTTTGGCCAGCAATCCGATTCCGTCGTCAATGCTTTCCAACATGGCGGCGAGATGAGGGTTATGATGACTGGCCCAGTGGTTGCCGGCGTCACCTTTCAGCCCGGCATCCTGACACAGGTAGCACCTGTCACGCTCACTGGGTCCCGGTGGGTGTTTCTTGCGATACTTGTCGACCAGATCGGGACGGCCGTTGAGAATGGAGTGCGGAGCGTAGTGGCTCAGGTAAAGAAAGAAGGGTTTGCCCTTGCTGCGTTCTACAAAATCAACCGCCTCCAAATTCAACCGGTCGGTCAGGTATTCATTCTTTCCCATTCGGTTTTCAGCCAAGTCGAGCCAACGGATGGACTGCGTGCGAAAGACATAGGGCCAAAAGTTTGCTCCATTGCCAACGCCCTTAACTTCGCTCCCGACATTCCAGTCGAATCCATGGGCTGTGGGACGAATTTCGAACTTGGCCTCCTGGTATTTGTAGCCGGTGAGATGCCACTTGCCCACCATGCCGGTTGAATAGCCGTTGCGTCGCAAGATTTTAGGCAGGGTGACATGACTTACGGGGAGGGCGTTGGAGGAGTTGGGACGAAGGTAGTCCAGGATGCCAACTCTGGCGGGGTGTTGACCGGTCAAGAGGGCCGCCCTGTATGGCGAGCACACGGGAGCGGCGGCATAGGCATGGGTAAAGCGAAGACCCTGCTTGGCCAGTTTGTCGAGGTGGGGGGTCTCGTTAAAAGAGTTTCCGTAGCACCCGAGTTCAGCCCATCCCAAGTCGTCGGCGAGAACAAAGATGAAGTTCGGTTGACGGTCTTTGGAAAAGGCCAACAGTCCAAGATTACAAAGAGCGAGCAGGCACAGGATGGATTTCATAATCATTCAAGAACAACGGATAGGGAAGCCTTGGAGCTTGTGCCAGAGGATTTAAAAGCAATGGAATGGGGCCGGGAGGCTTTGGTTTTTGAAAGATTGCTATTCGAAGAAACGATCTTTTTTTCTTCAGACCACAGTTCGAGTCTCACTTTTAATGGGCAATTCTCAACGGTGATACCCTTTCTTTGTTCGCCATTCTTTATTTGTCGCTCCACCCTGATCTTCGTCCTTTTACTTTTTTTTAGGATGGGAATCTCAAATTCCATCCAATCCCACGCGGAGGGCATGGCTTCTTGCACGCTTAGGGTTTGTTCGGGTAGTGAATAGGAGATGCCGGCCAAACCTTCGAGGAAAAGAAGGATTTTACCAGCGTTGAAATTGGAATATTGATCACCGAACAAGGTCAAGTCCCTGCGGTAGGCTTCCGGAGCCACGGGAATCCCCCATTTTTCATGATAATTATAGTTGGCGAGATGATTTAGGGTTAACTCCGAAGCAACCTTTGCAAACCCTTGCCTGAACATGCCGTCCAACGTGAAGTACGCGGTGTCAGGTGTATAGCCAAAGTCAAGATCGGCTTGGGATTTAAAGACCCTCATAGATTGCTTGGCCATAGCCAAGGGAAAGAAAGCCCCGTAAAATCCATCTTCACGGTTCAGGGCCCAGGTGTTGATCATCTTTTTGGCATATTCCCGGGGGAAATATTTTGAACGCATGGTCCAAAATGTATTGGTCATCAACATACCACTCCTGGGGCCCATGAAAAAGTTCTTGTGCCCATTGGTTTCCCACCTTTGGTCAAACATCAAGCGGACGTGTTTCGGGTCTCTTCTGACGAGTTTATTCCAGTGTGAAAGGTCTTCCCTGTAGCCAAGTAAAGCGGCCATTTTCTCAAGTGTATCCGCCACTTCGAACTCATTCATGGCGAACCCCCCCAGACGTTTCCCAAAAACCTTCCTGAAATATCCTTCGTAACATTTTCGCAAGAAACCCAGATCACCCGAGTGTTGATAGATTTGCCAGGCCCCGAGGACGTGCTCGGATAATTCACCTCCGTAGGCTCCCGAGTGCCAGGTGGTGCCCTTATTGTCCGAGAGCATGATCAGTCCATTGGGTGTCTCACGGTATCGACCGTTTTCTACCAGGTGTTTCCATGTCAGGACGTTGCCATATGCGAAGCGTTCCTTGTTCCTTGCCCATGCACCGACCTTGATCTGAAAACAAGCATCGTAACGATGAATTCCGAGGAAATTATTTACTGCCGTCTGGGTGTGGTTTTCCATTTCCCATCCCTTTTGAACGTCAATATAATACATCAGGTAAAGCGACCAAAGATAATAATAGATCTCTTCGAATTTTGGATCGCTACACCGGAATTGAGGAATCTCCTCATTTAGTTTGCGATTCATTTCCGCGGTTTTCGCAGTGAGCATCTGCTGGTCTTTGGAAATGATTTCCCTGGCTGCTTGTCGGGCTTTTCCCTGATCATCATTCATTGCCCAGGAAATGGTCGTGCCTTTTGAGTCGCAGGGAATCTCGAAAAGATATATGCGCTCACCTTTCTTTCCTTTATCAAATTTTACGCTTTTGGAAAAATCCTTGGAGCAGGAAAGAGCCGTGGTCATACCCTCGTATACACAGGGCCCGATCCGTTCTGGACCATCCGGGTCGGGTCGGGAGTGTATCGTTCCGCCTTCGCTAATCAGGATGGTGTTTCCCGCGGGGTCGTATCGGATTTCTGAAGTTGACGAGATGCTGTCTCGAACCAAGAGGCTTCGACCTTCAAAACGCAGGATAACTGGTTTGCTCGAGGTGATAATGGATGCTGCGGCATCGTTTGCCCCAATAAATTTCTCTTCCCTGATTCGAAGATCACCGATCTCGTATTCGCATATCATTTTGTCCGGTCGCCAAAACATTCGTTTGGGTGCGGGGTGTTGATGGACCTTTCCGTCTATTATTACGCTTCCGTATAGGACACGGGTATCCTTGTAGAACTCCCAACCCTTATAGTCATTCCCGATCCCCGTATGTTCATTTCCCTCCAGTTTGCTCTCAAGCAAACCTATACCACGGCTTCGCAGATCATGATAAAAGGGGTGGGTCAGCCCGATGGTCTCATCTTCCACAAGATTCCAACTGGCATGGAATCCTCCAACGTAGTAACTGAGATTACCGGCTAGGAAGCCGTGCTTCCTACCTTGAATCGATTGTTCAAGAAATTTGCAGTAGTTCTTCTCGGTTATTGCTTGCGAGAACGAAAAGTGAGCCACCAATAACCCAGCAAAAACAATTCTTAGTGACATTTTATTTTTACCACGCACTCAAATCAGCGTTTCCCATTAATTTTTAGATTACTCACAAACTAAGTTGCTCTAGTCAAAAAATTAGCCGTTTTTTGGTTTTTTTGATAGTGCTCAACGGAACATGCGTTGATTTCAAACTGACAGACACGGCTAAGCCTACGAGAAATAATTTCTCACAAAGGTGTCTTTAAATTGGTTTGCCGTAGATTTGTATTTCGTGAATGGACCAAAATAGTCCGCTTACACTTCCTGTTTGTGTGATCTTGAGGTATTTTGCCTCAGTTGTCGGGAAAATTATATCTGTTATGGGATGCTTGCCCGAACCTTTCGCCAATGGGATGGACCATTTTTTCCCATCCATTGAAGATTGTACCTCGTATCCCCGGGGATAGTCCCTTGTTGAACCCTTGGAGTCCAAAAGGATACGGTTCACCTTGGATGCCTTTTGTAATTCGACCTGTATCCACATGCCGGGCACTTGGGAAGTTCCTGTGTCGTAGCGACTTTTCGGGTTTCCGTCCACACAACCATTCAGTTTGTCTGCTCCATGACTTGCGGTCAGTTTCCATTGTTTGCGGTTGGTGAGGAGCGGAGGTTCCAGTTTCTCCAGTTCAAGGGCTGTCCATGGAAGCTTGCGATCCCCGGATTGCTTGCGGATTGCAGCGACAAATTCTTTTGAGATAGCCCCTCCATTGTTTCCGAAACTGTTGCGAATGTATGTGGCGGCAGCAGCGATCCATTCATCGTCATTGGCGGCCAGTGGAAGCATTTGCCCGGGGTATTTCTTTCCGTCAAGTTCACCCTGTAATCCATGCAGGATTGTTCGAACGAGACTGCCACCCGATCCCAGGACCCGGGATGACCCGGGAAGTGGTGGTCCCAGTGTGACACCCGGTTGTCCGGCCATGGGCGTTCCTTTTCCATCACCACCATGGCATGCGAAGCAGAGCTGCTTGTAAATAACGCCTCCTTTTTCCATCTGTGCACCGAAGTGGGCGTCGAGCTTTCTTTGTCCAGCCAATCTTGCGCGCTCCTGTGCCATCTTTACCCTGTTTCCGGCAATACTCTTGAGGATGGGTTTGTCATTGTGGATTTCGATCAGTGTATCCTGTACACCTGCCAGGGTATCGGAGTCCTTTGCCCCACTGTAGGCAATGGAGTTGATGACCTGCAGGGCCACATCGGCATGGCTCTCTTTCTTCAGTGCCTCAAAGCTGGAGATGACTCTCTTATCTCCATCAAATAGAAGAGGTTCACTGACACGGACGGCTGCCATTCGGACGCGATGGTCGGCATCCTTTAATTTTTCTACGACAACCTCCGGTTTCACCGCATCCAGTCCTTCGAGTGTCCAGAGGGCGTGAACCCGTCCCAATGGGGACTCACCCTTTCGTGCAAGTTGCTCCAAGGCAGGTATAATGGACTTTCCATCCTCGCGGAGGATGATCAGTTTTTGAGCGGTGTCTCGCCACCACCCGTTGGGGTGGGAGAGATGAGCCACGAGTTCAGCTGTTGATTGCTTAAGCATGCGTGGTTGTGGCCCCGGCTTATGGTCCTTGTGCACGAGGCGATAGATTCGGCCCTTACCAACGTTTTTATCGATTCCCCACTTGTCGATGACGCCTCGAAGATAGCTTCCCCTACGCGTCCAGTTTCCCTGCTGGATAATGCCCCGGTGCATATCAATAAAAAACATGGTGCCATCAGGTGCGGTCTCTGCTCCAAGTGGACGAAAGTTGATATCCTTGGAGCGAATAAACTCAGACCCGGGTGTCGCGTTGCTCAGGATGGTTTTTCCATTCTTTCGGTCAACCTTGGCTCTACGAATAAGCCTTCCAACAGGCTCTGGAATAAAAAGATTTCCATAAAGCTCTGCCGGCAACCGGTCGCCCCGGTAAATACCTTGACCGGCGCATCCCGTAAAGGCATTGAGGCCACCGTTGGCACCTACTCTTCGTCTGCCTCCCTGGACATCTGGGACAGCCGCGATGGGGAAAACAGCGCGGAAGTTGCCCTCGGTCTGTCCGGATACATCAAACATTCCGTAGATTGGAGGCTGCTGAAAAAAGAATGCCGGGTTCTCGCCGCCACCGGTGGAGTAGTAGAGTCGCCCGTCATCGTCCTGCGTGAGGCCCCATTGTCCACCCCCTCGTGGCAGGCGCTCGGTCTTGAAAACGCCATTGGTGTAGCGGTATCGGACATTTTGGTAGGTGATGTAAATCCAGTTATCAAGACCCCATATCAGTCCGCTTGGCTGATGTTCCATGTTGCCACCACGACGACCACCCTCAAAGACCTTCGTCTTTTGGTCGGCAACACCATCCCCGTCTGAATCACTATAGTTCCATAGGTCAAGGGTATTGGTTATACCGACCATTACCCGGTCATCAAGTGGGAGAACCATCCTTGGTAGAAGAAGCTTGTCAATAAACACCGTACTTTTGTCGTAGATTCCATCACCATTTGTATCCTCGTGACGGGAAATTCGGCTGAGCGGTTCCTGTTCACCTGTTGCATCCGCCGTTTGCATGTAGGTTCGCATTTCAACCACGTACAGCACTCCGTTACCATCCCATGCCATGGCCACTGGTTCCTCGACTTGAGGTTCACTCAGGACAAGTTCCAGTGAATAACCATCAGGTAATTCAATAGATTTATGGGAATCCTCTACAGAGAGAAATCCGCGTTGGTATACATCATCACCGGGAGCGGCAAATGCCTTAACCGAGAATAACAGGCACAGGAGGAATTTGTAGAACTTCACGATTAATAAATAACCCGTAGATTTAGTTTTCGATTAAAAATGTTCCAAATTCTTTCAATGGAGGAAACAGGGTCTTGCCGGTGCGAAGGGGTGGTGCCTCTGTCACTTGGTACTGTTTGCGGAGACTTGCCAATTGCTCCTTTAATTTATCCATGACCTTTTTGTGACCATCACTAAAGTGCAGTGAACGCATTTCATGAGGGTCCTTCTTTAGGTCAAACAACTCCCATTCCTGGAGATCGTAATAGTGAATCAATTTATAACGTTCTGTGCGGACTCCGTCATGTCGCCGAACTGCGTGATACTCAGGATAGCAATAATAATGGTAGTAGACTGCATCCCTCCAGTTTTTTGGTGACCTTCCTTCAAGTATTGGTTTCAGGCTAAGACCCTGCATGTCATTTGGAATCCCTATCCCTGCGATATCTAGAAATGTTTGTGCAAAATCAAGGTTTGAGACCATTTCCATTGAAACAGAACCGGGTTTGATCACGCCCGGCCATCGAGCCAGCAGCGGAGTCCTCATTGACTCTTCATACATGAATCGCTTGTCGAACCAACCATGTTCTCCAAGAAAGAAACCTTGATCAGATGAATAGATGACCACTGTGTTTTTATCAAGGCCTGTTTCAGTCAGGTGATCAAGCAAGCGACCGATGGAATCATCCATTGCCCGAATACAGGCCAGGTAATCCGCCATGTAGCGTTGATATTTCCATCGCACGAGTTCGTCCCCTCGTGGCTTGGCCTTCAGTAGCTTTTTGCGAATCTTTACAAAGTGCTCAAGCCAGGTCTTCTGTTGCCCCGGAGTCATGTGGTCCATGCGGTATGGGACCATCTTGTTGTCCACCGCAAGGTCCATGGAAAGGCGCAGGGTCATGTCCTGCATGTGGGCGGCAGACCGCCTTCCCTGATAGTCGTCTAGCATATTGTCAGGTTCCGGATATATTTTTTCACTGTACTCCTTGAGGTATTTGATCGGTGGTAACCAAAAGCGATGTGGTGCCTTGTGTTGTACCATCAGCATGAAGGGTTTGTCCTTGTTTCTGCCTGTGTTCAACCAGTCGATGGATTTCTCTGTCACCACATCAGTCACGTAGGACCCAACCTTCCCGGGTTCCTTGCCTTCGGGCGTTCGAAATTCCGGTTTATAGTAGGTCCCCTGACCGGGAAGTACGTTCCAGTGGTCAAATCCCTGGGGATCTGAACCCAGATGCCATTTCCCTATGACTGCTGTCTGATAACCGCTTTTCTGGAGGAGCTTTGGAAATGTCTGCTGATCTCCATTGAAGACATGATGATTCTCAAGGAATCCATTCAGATGTGAATGCTTGCCGGTTTGTATTACCGCACGACAAGGACCACATAGTGCATTGGTGACAAAGCAATTATCAAAACGAATACCTTCCCGACCGATACGATCGATATTTGGTGTTGGTGCTACGTCTTGTAGGCGACTACCATATGCGGATACTGCATTTGCCGCATGATCATCTGAGAAGATAAAAATGATATTGGGTCGCTTCGCGGCAAGGAGTCCTACCGGTGCCAATATTAAAAACAGAAGGTTTCTTTGGAGCATGGTGATTGTTTTAGAGTTCAGTGATTCGGATGTTCTTTAATTTTATCTGTGTATTTTCGTTGGCATGCAACTGTACGCCGAGACTACCGCGATTACTGCGGTTATTTGTTATGGAAGACATTTTGTATCCATTTAGAGAAACGGTTATATCCTGACCGATTGCCTTAATGGTCATCTTGTTCCATTTTCCCGGCTTGAAAGCCTTTTTGATCAGGGCCTTATCGGGTTTGGACAGCCATTCAACTGCTACATCGTAGAGACCTCCGGCATTCGAGCCCTCGCTATCGATTTCCGCGTGGTAACCCTTCAACCCCAAGGGGTTTTCGGCAGGTGCCAAGCGGAAATAGACCCCACTGTTTCCATTGATGGATTTGTATTCAAGATTGAGATGGAAGTCGTCAAATTCACGTTCAGATATCAACAGGCAATGCTTGTTTACCGCCGCATCCTTCGTGCCAAAAATCACGCCATTTTCCACTGTCCACTCACCGCCGTTCAGTGTTTTCCATCCATCCAGATTGTTTTGGCGTATCAGGGAACTATTGGTGACGCACCCACTCAAGATGGCGACAAAGAGAATTATGGGTGTAAATTGACCGGTTCGCATGATTTTGAGAATTGGATCAAAGATGGCAAACCAAGCTTTTTCGACAAGCGTGAAAAGAATGGTACGGGGAACAAGCCCGGTTATTATTGTGAAATGGGGATACAAAAAAGGCGGACAATACAGTCCGCCTTTTTTCACTATCCGGTTTTCACCGATTTTTTGAAATTATTCCTTACAGCAACCGGGGGAACCTTTGTTCTTATCACACTTTTCGCATTTTTCAGCGTCAGCCTTGCAGCAGTTTTCAGTACCCTTTTCGTCACCACAATTGCCACAAATTGCTGCATCGGCATCAGAGCTGCAGGACGTTGCAAAAATGAGGGCTATGGATGTTAGAGAGATTAGTAATATTTTTTTCATAGTATTCGAATATCTTTTTAATGGGGCTGGATTGTCAAGGCTGCTTCTTTTCGATCTTGGTGGCATCCTGTACTTGTTTTGAGGTCCTGTTGTAGGAGAGCCATGCTTGATTGGTGTCGTTGATCAGGTAGTCTCCACGGGACGCGGCGGTCTGGAAGGAATATATGGCGAGCTTTTGCCGTTCCTGTCCTTCCGATTTTTCAGTGACACGGATTTGGAAGGGGTGGTGGCCTGTGGGAGTATTGATATCTGACTGCATCTTAAACGTGGCATCCTTGGCATCAGCGGGAATATCTAATCCTTCCATCTGCAGTCCCTCAGGCAATCCCACGATTTCTGCATAAAGTGGAGTCTTATGCCCGTTTGTGCGATTTAGCTGTATCTTGATTTCAAGAGTCTTTTCCTCCTTCAGGATGTGAATATCCTTGGCCAAGGTTGGGGAAAAGTCAGGTTCTGGGGTTTCCAACACGAGTCGATAACGGAATGCCTTGCCGCTTCGACCATATCTCTCCGCGACTTCCACTCCATAGGGTTCCTTAGACCCGACTTTAAGCAGGTATGATGGATCGCGGCTGGTCTTATTGTCATCAATTTCTTTTATCAATTTGCCTGATGAGTCATACAAATACATTACTGGATCAGTGGGGTAATGGAGCTGGTGGGCCTCGATACGAATTTGCACCTGTGAACCCTTGTCTGCCTTGAACTTGAACTCATTCTTCTCTCCTGGTTTAGAGAAATGGCCGGCACAAGTGACTGGGACTGCCAATTCGGAGGGTGTCTTACAATCCTCGTGATTGACTGCCATTTCAGGCATACTTGGCAGTCCTAGGATCAGTTCTAGTCTGTAAACAGCATCTGAGGTCCCCGTGAAACTAATATCGGCACTTGCTTTTGACTTGATTGCAAATACCTGTAGCGTGTGTTGTCCCGACTCGTCAGCCTTGTATATAAGATGTGGGTCAAGATTGTGGGTGTCACTGGCAATTGCCGTTTCATAACCGTCTGGTCCATGGATATGCAGGAAAGGGTCAATCGGGGAACGCAGGCTATAGCCATCGAGCTTTGCTGAGAGGACCTGGCCTTTCTTGAGCTGTATATGGTAGAAGTCCATATCCCCCTTTTTTTCAAGACGTCCATTGATCAGTGTCGGGATTTTTTTGATTTTCTGTGCATTGGAGATTTGATTGTTTGGCTCTGTTTCAAGGGTTTCTTTTTGCTTTGAGATGACAAATGTGAATGCGGTGGAAACTTGTTTTTTATCTAGGATACGTATTAGGATTGGCCCTGTTTTGGCTTCCTTGGAAATGGTGGCTTTGAAGTATCCTTTTTTTTCAAGTGCCTCCAGCTTGAGCCCCTTATGCGCTGACCATAATTGGGCTGGCCACTCATCATGCTTTCCTGTCGCAATGATTTCCACCGATGTTCCTACTTGGCCACCTGCAGGATGTAATACTGCCCAACACTGGTTGCCAGACAATAATTGTATCCCGTAGAGCAGGCAGAACAAGCCCGCTTTTACCTTACTTGTCCTCAAGTGAAGAGCTCCTTTATTAATTTCCCATTGCTAACGAGTTGTACCGGGCGTCCGGACTGATCCTGGAGGACTTGTTCGTGGTTAATCCCCATCTTTGCGTAGAGACTGGCAGCAAAGTCTTCAGGAGAATATACATTATCGTTTGCATAGTAACCTTTGACATCTGTTGCCCCGACGAGTTGCCCTCCCGGGATTCCGGCTCCAGCCATCATGACGGACATGGCGAAGGACCAATGATCACGTCCACCTCGTTCATTGATTTTAGGCGTGCGACCAAATTCACCGAGGCAGATGACCAGTGTGTTTTTTATGGAGCCACGTTCATGCAGGTCTTCCACTAGGGCAGCGAGACCTTGGTCTAGTTTGGGAAGGGCCTTATCCTTTAGATCCGGGAAAATATTGGTGTGATGGTCCCATCCTCCATAGTAGACCGTAACAAAGGGTACGCCAACCTCGGTCATACGTCGGGCCAATAACATTCTTTGCCCGAAATCATTTCGCCCATATTTATCCCGCGTTTGGTCTGGTTCCTTGGAAATATCGAAGGCATCCTGGGCTGGCTTCGAGTAAACAAGTTCATGGCTTTGGCGGTAAAATTCATCCAGACTGACGGCTGGGTCGTTTGCTGCATTATCCCTGATACGTTCCAGATTGTCCAGGTTCTCGCGGAGTTTTCGTCGGTTCTCGGCACGCTCGTCCGCTATCACTTCGGGGATACTGACATCCCGAACCTTGAAGGATTTATTATTTGGGTCTTCAGAAATTACGAATGGTGCAAAGGGTGCCCCCAAAAAGTTTGGTCCACCGGATCGCGACATCTTTGGGAGGCTTACATAGCCGGGTAGTCCATTGCGAAGGTCGCGATCCTTTGAGATTACTGACCCAAACGATGGATGAAAAGTTACATTGGCCCCGCAACCTACGGGCACAGGCGTGGGCCGTCCGGTCATCAAGTAGTGGTTGCCCGCCCCATGGTTGTTTTGCTTGTGTGCGATGGAGCGAACAACTGTATATTTGTCAAAAGCCTTCGCAAGATGGGGTATGTGCTCCGAGAAGTGAACACCGGGAACAGATGTGGCCACGGTGTCAAATTCGCCCCGGATGCCATCAGGAGCCTCGGGCTTGGGATCAAAGGTTTCGTAGTGACTGGGTCCTCCATCGAGCCAGACGAGGATACATCTTGTGTCATTTACTTGTTTGCCGGCAGCTTTCGCTTCGGCCCTGAGGCGGAGCATATCGGGGATGGTAAGTCCTCCAATCGCACCAAGGCCCGTCTGGATGAAATCGCGTCGATGTGTATGTTGTTGGACCTGCATTTTTTAATGATTTAAAACAAATTCTGCCGAGTTTATCAAGGCCCACACAATATCCTCGGTGGCGGATCTTCGGTTTGCACCATCTTGGGTGAAAGCTTCTGATGCCGTCTTTAGCTCTTCATTTGTTGGGAAACGTGAATAGGCTGCGAGGTACAAATTATTAATGATTTGTTGAGTCTCTTTTTTACTTTCAATCAGGTCCGAGGCGCGGCTGCCTTTTCTCGCTATGCGGTCTATGAGCCTTCTACTGTTGGCCAAGTGAAGAGTTTGTATGATTGTTGGAGCAGGATCACGTTCGCATGGGCATTCAGCGCTGATGTCCGGTCGACCAAAGGTGTCAAGGAATGTTGAGGGCATGGAGGTATTCCAGGCATGCATTGCACGGGAATTTTCAGGAAGTCCCTGATAGTCTTCAGGAAGTCCGATTACCTGGTTAAAGGCATCAGCCATTACCTCGGCGGACAGGCGACGGCGGATTGAGCGGGAGAAATTGCGATGATCTGCTACGTTTGTGTTGTTGGGAATGCTGGATGTCTGGTACGTTCGTGAGTGGAGGATACGGCGCATGAGGTGCTTAAGGTCATATCCATGGGAGATAAAGTCCTTGGCAAGCCAGTCCAGTAGTGGGCCGTTGGAGGGGGGGTTGGATGCACGAAAATCATCCACGGGATCCACGATGCCGACCCCGAATATTTCACCCCAGATGCGGTTGACAATTGCCTTGGCAAAGAAGGGGTTTTCAGGGTGGGTCATCCAGTCAACGAGCGCCATGCGCGGATCGGATCCTTCAGGGATTTCAAGTTGTGGCCCGTCCGGTGGCTTTGGAGGCATGACTTCCCCTGTTACGGGATGCTTGACGGTGCCACCCGGTTGGAACCACCAGTATTCGGGTTCCCCTGAAATTGGGGCGGAGATTCCCTGTCCCTTGCGCTTCATTGACCCAAAGAAGGCTGCAAGCTGGTAGTAGTCATCCTGCCCCCACTTTTCGTTTGGATGATGGTGGCATTGCGCACATTCAAGACGTATCCCAAGGAACATCCGACTAACAAAGGCACCGGCTGAAGCGGGTTCACGTTTGTCACGGAAGAGGGCGACCGGTCCGGATTGGTGGGAACTTCCGGAGACAGTGAGCAATTCGCGGACGAATTGGTCCCATGGTGTGTTTGCACGGAGTTGCCGGCGAACCCATCGGTCGAGGAGGTAGACCGGTTTGACGCCGACCCGTTTCGTGTTTGGACGGAGGAGATCGCCGAGTCTTGTTGCCCAGTAGTCAGCCCAATCAGGGTCATCGAGAAGTTGATCAATAAACTTTTGGCGCTTGTCGGGTGACTTGTCGGCCAGGAAATCGCGGGTGGTCTTGACGGATGGGAGCTTGCCCGTTGTGTCCAGTGATGCACGGCGCAGGAACTCATTGTCCGGGCATTTATCGGATATCAGGATACCCAGTTTCCTGTGGCGGGCGTAATTTAGGCGGTCGATCTCATTTTGAACAGGGAGTGCGGCGTAAGTGGATTCCGGAAGAATGGTTTCGCTGGGAATCGTGACTCGACTGACATCAACCTGATCCATGTATCGTATTATGAGAACGGCTTCTCCAGGGTGTTTGTCCGCCGTTACGCGGCCATCCTCGTCTATGGTGGCAAGTGTCTTGTTGTTGCTTTGAAAGTGTGCCAAGCGGGTGACATCGCGCAGTGAATTATCTGAGTAGTTGGCCGTTACCTTCAGATTTAACTTTTCGTTTTTGGAATATATCTTCTCAGTAGGCTTTACGCTGATACCTACAAGCGTCGGTTCTTTTTCCCCGGCAAAAGGGGTGCCTTGAGCAATCCACCGATGGAGCGTATGATAGAATGCAGAATCCTTATCGATTCGTTTGCCTCCCTCGTGGTCTATTGTCTCAGTGGCCTTCTTTAACAGGAGGCTTTGTGCGGGGGCGTTTGGAAAAGTGCGTCGGCCCCGGTTGGCGAAAACAATTGCCCTGTAATCGGATATAGGGTCATAGGCAAATATGGATAGTTGAAATCCGTTCTGGCCGCCAGACTTGGCATGGCAGTTTCCACTGGCACAACCAGTCCGTGAGAGTATTGGGAGGATATCATTACGGAAGCTTAGGGTCTTGGGATTTGTTTTCGTTTTGTTTTCTTCAGCTGCCTTTGGCTTTTCGGGCCAGCGCTTGCCATTTATGTTGCGGAAGTGGAGCTTGCCTTTATCGTCAGTGGTCAGGATTCGCTTATGCTCAGGGGACCATGCAAGTGCAGTAAAACCTTGGCCTTCGATTCCTGTCCAGATTTGTTCCTTGGCTCCGGTAGAGGTCTGCTTGCCCTCGTGGTTGACGAGTTGGGTGAATAGTCTCGGGATGCCGTCGGCTGATACAGTCACAATCCAGTCGTCATTTTCTTCCGGTTTGTCCTTGGTCGGATTGAGTGTCCAGTGGATTCCTGTGATGGCCTGCGTTGACTTGCGTGGTGAAAAGGTGATCTCCTCATTGTGGGACTTTACATCCCAGATCTTGACGGAATGGTCGGCACTTGAAGTGGCAATTCGCTTGCTGTTGGGACTAAAGCTGGCGGCTAGGACGTAGTCTGTGTGGCCTTCAAGGTTTCCAATGGATTGAAGGGTGTCAGCATTCCAGATTCGGGCCAACTTGTCTGCGCCTGCACTGGCAATATATTTTCCGTTTTGACTAATGGCGAGTGCATAGATGGAATCGGTGTGCGCACGAATGGTCTTTACGCGGGACCATCCCAGGGTGCGGAAGACATGGAGTTGACCAAGTTTTGTGGCTAGGCTGTCGGCGAGTATGAGGCGTTGCCCATTGTTGATGAAGGCAACAGCGGTGATACGGCCTGCAAATTTATCTTCAATTACTTGCACCGGTTTACCGGTTTCAACATCCCAGACGATGGCCTTGCGGAAACCTCCACTGACAAGGAAACTGCCATCGGGGTTCCAGGCCAGGGACTGAACGGACCCCATGTGGGATTCGAGTGTTTTTTGCACAGTAACAGTTTTTTCCTCCATCAATCGAATCTCTATTCGATTGCCTTGAGCCACTGCAAAAGTGACACCATCAGGAGCTACAGTTATTGCGTTGGCCGTTCGTCTGTCCGTTCCCGGATTGATCCATTTAACAGGGTCCAGTGTCGGTATGGATTCCAGAATGGCTGCATCCCATTTCGCTCCGTTAGCAATCCATTTTCGAAGTTCGTCAATCGTCGCTTTCGTGAGTTGCTTCTTCGGCGGCATATGTGGATCCGCGTCTTTTTGAAGAACTTGGAGAAGGAGGCTTTTGTCGGGTTCCTTTAGGTTTATAGCCTCTCCGGATTCACCGCCTTTTAGAATTGCCTGACGTGTTGCAAGCACAAGACCACCTTTGCGCTTTTCAGGCGAGTGGCAGCGCAGGCAATTGTCTCGAATTGTAACAAGTGGTTCCGAGGCGCCGGCGAGGTAGGTCGACACGTGTATAACAATAGCAATTTGTACGATTCGGATCACTCTTTTCATGTGATACAGCTTATCACAGTGTCTCGAGATCATGTTGCAAATGGCAACACATCGAGTCATCTCATGGCACAGTCAGGAATGCTCGTCTTGGTGGACAAAAAATTAAACCTTGTTTGGATCAGGAACCTCAAAGCCAGAGCTGTTTGGATCCTTGAGAAGGATATTCGCTTCCTTGGCATGAGCTCCAGTATGTTGTTCTGTCCTTGGGTTGAACGTGAGCCAGGGGCCCACGGTATAGTCGGCTTTGTCCTCGGGAACTCCAACACCTTGGCTCATGGTTGAATGTAGCTTCATAAAATGTTCGTGGGCATCAGCATTGTCACCAAACTTTCCTGCTTTTTCGTTAAAGGGGACTTTTTCGCCAAGGCGGTAGGAGTTGTTCATTAGATGCCCAAGGACACAACCATAGTGCGCGTCGTAAACATTGCCGTTGGCCATCTCAGGTTTTCCGGCCCTGCAAGCGGCAATGAAACTACCCCAGTTTCCGCCTGGTGTTACTTTTCCCTGAGGGACTGAAATACCTTCGCCTTTAGTGCTACCCTTGGCATAATATTTGCCACGAATGATTTTACCACCGTCTTCAAAGTAGTATTCATTCTCAACCTGTCGCTGGTACCCCTTGTAATTTACATTGCGAACGTTAAACATGACTTGCTGGCCATTTGGATACTCGGCTATTCCAAACATTGTGTTTGGGGTTTCACCCTGGTCATTCCACTGGAAGCGACCGCCTATGGCCATGGTTCTCACGGGATGAGTCTGGTCATCGTCAATAGCCCAGCGGGCAACATCCAGTTGATGCGTGCCTTGATTATTGAGGTCTCCATTGCCTGTTGCCCAGAACCAGTGCCAGTTATAATGAGTGTAGTTGCCATGGTACTGCTGGATTTTTGCAGGTCCACGCCAGATATTCCAGTCCAGGTTGGCGGGTGGATTCGATGAAGTCTTGTTGCCAATGCCTCCTCGTGGCTTGCAACAGTAGCCGTATGCAATTTTTAGTTTACCGAACTTACCAGCTTTTATTGCCTCGTGTAGACCTGCAATTCTGGCGTCACTGCGACGCTGGGTGCCATGCTGAACGACAACTCCGTATTTCTTTTGGGCCTCGACGGCAACGCGACCCTCCGTTACATCATGGCTCATGGGTTTTTCAACATAGACATGCTTGCCTGCCTGAGCTGACCAGATGGTCATCAGGGAGTGCCAATGATTGGGGGTTGCAATGGAAACGGCGTCGAGGTTCTTGTCTTCAAGAGCCTTACGAATGTCAGTCGTGCCCTTGGTGTTAAATGTTCCTTTTGTACGCTTTTTTAAGTCTGCCAGTCGGCGTTCGAGTACGTTTTTGTCCGGGTCAACAAGCCATGCGATTTCAACATCGGGTTGACCTGAGTAACCCCCAATATGACTGCTTCCTCGTCCATTCAACCCGGCGACTGCCACACGGAGCCGGTTGTTTGCGCCAAGTACTCTTGGAGAGGATGCTGTACCGGCGAGAACAAGGGTGGCACCACTGGCCACGGTTGAATTCTTGATGAAGGTTCTACGGGAGGTGGTGCTCATGAATTTTGCAGGCTGGAGGGATGGTTGGATTTTTAAGAAGAGTATTTATTTCAATCAAATATCTCCAACGCAATCATTTGCTCCTACTATATTCGTAAAAAAAGGACGCACGGTCTCCCTTAACCGTGCGCCCGGATGTGTTTTGTCTGCTTTTCCTGTATTCGGAAAATTAAAATTTCTTAACAGGGTATTATAGTGGAATTTAAATGTATATAACAAGTATTAATTATAAAGTAGTTAATTAAGCAAGTGTATTGTGGTTGAGAACTGAAATTTAAATAAATTTAATAGATTCATTTACGCCCATCAAAGATATGAATGGAGAACGATGACGAGCCGGAATCCTAAACGACTAAAAAAGGTATGGGTCCAAAAATCTTCTGCTGAATGTCTATGGTGATTTGGGATTATTACTCCGTCGCAGCGTGTCGTCCTATCACGCCAAGTCTGATGCGATAGAGTCCAAAGGCCCCCATTGTATTCTTCTTCCTGCCTTTAATTGCAGCCGTTATATAGAGTATGTTTTTGTCTTCCCCCTTGCCGAATGCGCAATTCGTTGGTGCACCTGGGAGGGGGATTTTTGCCAGGTGTTTCCCAACAGGAGAGAAAATATAGATCCCGGAGTTATCGTTTGCCCCGGCGGTTGCGAAGAGGTTACCTTCCATATCCATGGCCATGCCGTCTACGGCACGGCTTTCGCCAAAGTCATAGAGGATGGTTTTCTTTCCAAATGTTCCATCTTTCTTTATGCTGAAGGAAACGAGGTGCCGATTTTTTTTATTTTCTGAATGATGGTCAGCTACGTAGGCAGTTTTCCCATCCCTTGAAATTAGAATGCCGTTCGGTCGTTGTAGTTTTTTAGTTGCGAGTTTGAGTAAACCGTTGGGTTCAATGAGATACACGCCTTCAAAATCCAGTTCACGAGGTTCATGCCCGATGTAACGGGGGTCAGTGAAGTAGATTCGGCCTTTCGATGTGATAAAAAGGTCATTTGGACTATTTAGGCGCTTGCCCTCAAACTTGTCTGCAAGGGTTCGGATGGTTCCGTCTTTTTCCGTGATGGACACGCGAAGATTACCGTGGTCGGAACCCTCGCAGGCAACAAGACGACCCTGCCGGTCAAACATGAGCCCGTTGGCTTTCCCACTGTTCTTTCGAAAGAGGGTGGTCTTCCCTGTGTTCGGGTCAAACCGCATGATCCGTGAAGTACGGATAGATGTGAAGTAAATGCTTCCGTCAGGTGCAACAGCAGGACCCTCTGTGAATTTTGCATCCGACCATAGTAACTCGAGTTTGGAACCCTTGGGGACGATACGGTTCTGCGCAGTGGGCTCAAACTTGGCATTAAGTATTGCAACGGAAGAGAAGAGGATAGGGAGAAGTTTTTTCATTTCTTTAAATAATATTTTTGGACATAAGTTATTGGGATATTGCTTTTCAGGAAGGAGAGGAGGATATCTATATTACCTTTAATTTCTTTCCAATTTTGTTACAATGGTCTTCATAATCTACATTTAATTGGTAATTGAAACAGATGTCATGTAGCAAAATATTAATTGTCTCGTATTGCTTCCAGGGCATCCCAGCAATTTAAATCAAAATCGTGAGTGATTCATTTCCAAATATCCGGTTTAAGGGCGAACTTCGACCTTCTCAGGAGGATGTAGTACAAATTGCACGTCAACAGTTGAAATCCGGATTCAAAAAGATTCATGTCGTGGCACCTCCGGGATCGGGGAAGACGGTAACGGGTCTTTTCCTTTGGGCTGAGGTTATTCGTAAACCAGCTCTTGTATTATCTCCAAACACGGCAATCCAATCCCAGTGGTCTGCCCGTACAGATCTTTTCTCGGTTGATGGTGCATCTCTTCCTCATGAATGGATTTCCGCTGACCCTGATAAGCCATCACTGTTAACTTCCCTTACCTATCAGTCAGTCACACTTCCATCTAGGGGTGACGAAGCGTTGGATGAGATGGCGATCCATGACTGGATCGATGTCCTTATCGAAAAGGAGCAGGCTCTTGACCCCGCGGAGGCCCGGGTCTGGATTGATGACCTTGAGGTCCATAATCCTGGTTATTACAAAAAACGCCTCGGTTTTTATCGAAAAAAGAAGCGGGATGAGATTGCTCAGGAGGGGGATCTGGGTAAACTCCTGCATGCATCCTCCCGGTCTGCTCTCCGGAGTTTGCGTGAGCTAAATGTAGGGTTAATAATTCTCGACGAATGCCACCATCTTCTGGGGCACTGGGGGCGGGTGCTTTCAGCGGCGCAGGAATATCTGGGGGATCCCATTGTCGTTGGCCTGACCGCCACTCCTCCTGGCGATGGGCACAAGGATACCGCTGACGCGCGGCGATACCGGGAGTATTTTGGCCCAATTGTCTACGAGGTGCCTGTACCCGCCGTGGTAAAGGATGGCTTTCTTGCCCCCTATCAGGATCTTGCTTATTTTGTGCGTCCAAACACTGGCGAGCTCCATTTTGTTGCTCAGGCATCCGATGCACTGGATGCCCTCATCAAGGATTTAACGAATCCTCCCGTGGATAAAGATGGCATTCCCATTCGTGAGGGTTTGGCAGACTACGCCCATCGAATCCTTTCGGGACTGGAACTTCCAACCCGCAAGGCTGATTCATGGCAGGATTTTGACAATTGGGCTCCGGCTTTTTCAAGTGCCGCACGGTTCTTTCTTCTCGATCAGGGGAGATTTCTTCCCACTGGAGTCCCCAGCCCTTCCGAGATCGAAGAGCTGATTGTGCACCCCACTCTAACCAACCCGTTAGATCGTTTTATTCCCCTTGTTTCATGGTATATCCGCCACGCTCTTCGTGGTTCATCCTGCAGCAAGGACCATGAACTTGCCGAACGGGCCATTACCCGTCTTCGAATGCTTGGCCTTCAGATTACGGAGACCGGTCATCAGGTTTGCGCGTCCCCAGTAGCCAGGGTGCTGGCCTATTCCCGCGCCAAGGCCCAGGCGCTTATTCCAATACTGAAGAAGGAACAGGAGGCCCTTGGAGATACAATTCGCGCCGTTGTGATCTGTGATTATGAAAAAACCGCAGCCGTTTCGGGTGAAATCAGCCATTTGCTGGATAAGGAGGCCGGGGGGGCAATCGCTGCGTTCAGGGAATTATTAAATGACGAGGAGACCGATGCCCTGGATCCGGTCCTTCTTACCGGTTCAACCGTCCTGGTTGATGATGACCTAAAACCCAGACTGGAGGGGGCTGCTATTGAATGGCTTCAGCAAAACCACAAGTCGGTTGATTTTGAATGGGCCGAGGAATCCGGTTTTTTCGTCCTTATGGGGAAAGGTGCTGACTGGTGCCCCCGTGTATATGTCGAGATGCTGACCGATCTTTTTCAGCGGGGCATAACCCGTTGCCTTGTGGGAACCAGGGGTTTGTTGGGGGAGGGGTGGGATGCCAACAAGATCAATGTTCTAATTGACCTGAGTTGCGTTACGACTTCGATGAGCGTCAATCAACTGCGTGGCCGTTCATTTCGACTTGATCCAGATGCGCCCTGGAAGTTGGCCAACAATTGGGATGTTGTCTGCATCGCACCTGAGTTTGCCAAGGGAATGGATGACTATATTCGTTTTCGCCGTAAGCATACCCGCCTTTTTGGGGTTACTGACGATGGGGCAATAGAGAAAGGGGTTGGTCACGTTCATGCTGCTTTTACTGAGATGAAGATCGAGGGAGTGGAGGACAACATGGTTGATCTCAACCGCGATATGCTGAAGAGAGTCTCTCAACGAGAGCATTTTCGCATCCTATGGAAGATCGGTCAGCCTTATCATCCGGAGCCCATCAAGGCCGTTGAAATCAAGGGAAAAAAGGGCATGGGCCGTGGTTTTCCACCAATGCGTTCCATGGGCTCGGAATGGACAGAAGGCACACTTACTCAGGCTATTGGTCGATCAATTATTTTCTCACTTTATGAAGTGGGCCTCCTCAAGGGTTTGAGTGCAACGGAATTGGTGCGCAGGTTTATTGTTGCTGAGAGGGCAGGTGGTTATATACGAGCATTCATGGAAGAGGTTGATGAAGATACCAGTCGACTGTTTGCCGAGGCCCTTTCAGAAGTTTTTGGGCCCTTGACCAAGGCCCGGTATGTTATTCAGCGTTCTGTCGATTTCAAATATCATGAAAGTTGGTTCTCGAACACATGGGCTGAGCGTATACTTCCTGGCCGCATTTCCTCATTTATTGTTCGAAAAACCCTCAAGGAGAAGAGGCGCCGTGAGGTTATAAAAATCCATGCGGTTCCCCGTGAATTAGCCAGGAACAAGGAGCGCGCCTTAATTTTCCAGGGGTTCTGGAATCGTTTTGTAAGCCCCGGAAATGTAATGTTTCATCGTCAGGACGGCACCCAGGAAATTCTTGCATCGGCAACCAGGGACGGCTTGCTCCCAACTGAGACGATCCACGTCAAGGACGTGTTCATTTAGCCGGGGCATTCCAGTATTTTTCGGATCAATCCTTGCCGGTTGGCAGGAATGCCATGGAGGCTTGTACTGCAAAATTACAGGTACAACCGGATGATGCCTCGGGGATGAGCACAAGGCCACCGGCCGGGATAATGTTGATCCAGCAGCCTGGCCGGGATATGGTGGTGATTCTGCGGAGGCGTCTTTCCTTGAGGAGGTATTCAGTGGGGTTTGACGCACGAAAATACAGGGAACTGGCGGAGGCACTCATGGTTCCACACCCGTGCCCATTTCGCCGGAGATCATACTCCGGCAGTCGCTTCCCGGTTTCCAGTTCATAGGCCAGCGGTTCAATAATAAGCTTGTTGCCGATAATGACCGGGTGGTGATCCTGCTCGCCATGGTCCCCGCCGGCCCGATTCCGATTGTCCTGGGTCTGTGACCAAAGGAGGTCTCCGGAATTGGCATCGAATGCCCGTGTGTCATAGCGTACGGTTTTCTCGTTTCGGGAATATTGTAGAACAAGGCGCCCCTTGGCGCTGAGAAGGGAACTGTTCTGGAGTCCCTTGGGGAATTCAAGGGGTTGCCGCCAGGCTTCCTTACCGGTACCCAGATCGAGGGCAACAAGGTCCGCACCATTGGCCTCTGCAAACTCAGTGTAGGTGGATCTTCCTGACTTGGACTTGAGGGTCTCGGGATTGCGGCTTTCAAGGAAGAAGGCCTTGCCTTCTGCCAGCGTCAGGGTGGGGTTGAGGAGTGAACCGGATTTTGGGACGTATTGCCAAAGATTTGCCCCTGACTTTCGATTGATTGCAAACAGACTGTTGCTGGTGACAGCTGGGCGGTTGTCAAAATAGGTTCCCTCACGTATGGTGGCAACGCTGTGGGTCTTGCGGGAAGCTTCGGGGATGGTTGTTGATCCGACAAGGAGGTTTCCTGAGTATGCGACGAGGCCCCAGTGCACAGGTTGTCCCGAAGGATGTTTGGCCGTGAAGGTCTGGAGTGTTTTTCCCGTTTCAGGGGACAGGGCCTGGCATGTGTTGTTGGCAGCGATGTAGAAAGCCTCTGACGAGGCTGCCATGGAACCGCAATCGCGAAAGATGCCGACGCGTCGTGAACCGGGAACTTCCTGTTCCCATAATACCATGCCGTTGTAGGCATCAACCCCGTAGACACGTTCATTCCCAGGGACGAAGATGCGTCCTTTTTTCCAAAGGGGAGGTGCCGATCGATGGTGCCGATCCAGCATTTTTTCCGGTCCGGGCAGACCAAACCATTGAAGGTTTAGTTTACCGGATACACGTTGGTCCATGCTACAGGCCGTATTGGCCGGGTTGGCATAAATATGCGTCCATTCGCCGGCACCATAAACAGGCTTTCCATGCAGTACCCGGTTGTTGCGCAAAACAGCTACACCGTTGATTGGTTGTAACAGACGTGGGATGTCTTCCACCCAATTGATCGGGGTAGGGCTTCCATTTTCATCTTCAATGATCAGGTTGAAAAGGTAATCGGAGTAGGGGAGTTTTTCCTCTTCAGGTATTTGGTGAACAGTTACCCTGCTTCCATATAAAGATTGCGTGGCCAGTTCTGCCCTGAGTTTGTTGGCAAGGACCGAATCCCTAGCAGCAATTGTAATGCGAAGGTCTGTAGACTGGATAATACTCCGGATTGACAGGAGATTTTCCACTCCAAGGACAAGGGCGTAACCTTTACTGTTCTTTAGATGTTTCATTGCAATGGTTACCTGTCTTGTCGGCGGTTGGGTGATTTGGGGAGTACTTACCCGTTTCTTGATTTTTGGAACCACCTTTTCCGTTCCGAAGCAGTGGATGCTGCCGGTATCAGTACTGACAATCAGACTCCCGCCAATGATAGACAGGGAATAGGCCCGGCCATTAACGGTCTGCTCCCATACCTTCCTTGTTGTTGATAGATCGAATGCCGCGACCTTGTTCTCCCCTCCAGCAATCCTATGGCTTGATGTGGCAATAGCTGCGAATGGGTGGTCCTTGCCGGTGGTGGGTGGCGTGCCATTGGTCTTGTTGCCCCGTCTTTTTGCTGCAGAAATGGTTTTTCCCTTGGTGTCGCGACCCGTGGGGATGTGGAACTGTTCTCCACGTTGGGATAGGTAACCCTGCGGGGAAAACTGGATGGGTTTTTGATCGATGATTTTCCCGTTGCGTACGTCAAGTGCCAGATGCCATGCCCCCTGGTTGGGGAAGATTCCTGAACAAAGGTAGGCCGCGGTCCTGTCAACAATGATTGAAGATCTTACAGGCCAGGGACTGATTAGGCGTCCATTGCCGGGAATGCGTCGGTTGGGATTGTTATTTGCCGAGGTTTTCCAGAGCAGTTTGCCGGTTGTTGCCTCAAGACAATAGGCATGGCCGTCATCCGAGCCAAATAACAGCTTTTTCCCGGCGAGGGTGGGAGCAAGGCGAACCGGTCCGCCGGCAAAGAAGGTCCAGATGGTTTTTCCATTTAGGCGGTCGAGGCAGTGGACCTGATCGTCCGCCGATGAACCAAGGAAAAGGCGGTTGCCATCACCCACAACATGGAAGGCCCGGTCGTAGGTGACGCGAGGCTGCAGGTTAAATTTATTGTGCCAGAAATCCTGCTTTGCCGGTGGCGGCCACGCGGGTTTTGGCGGATGCTGTATCTCTCGGGTCCATTGGAGGTGAAGTGGAAGGTTTAGCTTGACCGATGTACGTCCACTTCGCTGGTTGTCATGCTGGTAGGTGGGCCAGTCACCGGTAAGCGGGGAATCTTCCTTTGCAGGTTCCATCCCGTGGAATTCCTTTTTGCGGGAATCAAAGTGCTGAAGGATTTCAACCGGGGTAAGGGCGCGGTTCCAGATGGCTGCACTGGCGATCTGTCCCGCAAGATTGTATTGCTCATTGTCGTCACGGTAGGCCCCAAGCGTGAAGGGAAGTTTGGGCGGGTAAATAAGGGGACCGCTTTGTGCGGTGGAGGTGGCTGTAAGTTTTCCATCCAGATAGATTCGTTGTTCCTTTCCATCGTAGGATCCAGCCACGTGATACCAAAACCCCGGGACAAAGGGTTCCTTGGCCTTCAGATAGGTCAGTTGCTTTGTTTTATCTGAAGCAAGGGCAAAACAAAAGTGGTCGTTCTCGTACCCAAGGAGCCAACCGCGTTCATAGGCACCATTGTCCTGAATCGCACTCAGAATACCGCCCCAGCGGGCAGTTTTACGGACAAGCACCCAGGCTTCCACTGTCATGCCCATTTGTGGGAGCCCTCTGCCTTCCTCTACAATCCTCAGCAATCTGCCTTCCGCCTGATCACCAATTAGGTCAAGCTCCTCGGAGTGCCACTTTTCCAATGGAGTGTCCTTTGCCGTTGCTGTCAAATGGAGCAGAATAAAAATCAGGGGAAATCCACGCATTTATACACTATGTTCTTGTTGAGGTGATTTGGAAAGAAGTTTTCATTTGAGATCATGGAATCTTGTGTTTGTCTCTTTTGGTTTGTCCTCATATCCATTTGTTATATGCATCGACCTTCTCCCATTATCATTACATTACTCTTTGTTGTTGCCGGGTTTAGTCCGTCCTTAAACTGCTTGATTGCAAAGAAGGATGACGCACCTCCAAATGTACTTTTTATTGCGGTCGATGACTTGAATGACTGGGTCAATTGCATGGGTGGCCGCAAGGGTGTGCATACACCCAATCTGGACCGCCTGGCTGCAAGGGGCGTCCTCTTTACCAATGCCCATTGTGCCGCACCATCCTGCAACCCATCGCGGGTTGCCATGATGACCGGGGTTGCCCCGTACTCATCCGGTGTTTACAACAACGGACAGGATTGGCGCAGGAGTCCACGGCTGGAAAAGGCAGTTACAATTCCTGAGCACTTTCGTTCCGGAGGATACGAAGCCTATGGCGGAGGAAAGATTTTTCATGCCCTTTCATGGATAACGGACAGCTATGGTAAACAACAGAATGAAGCCGGATTATGGGATCGATATTGGCCATCACCAACAAATCCCATGCCGGATCCACAGTGGCCCGTTGCCGCCAAGGCAAAACGAGGGAGCAATGGCTACCTTTACTCAAAGCCGATTGCGGTGGGAAAGTCCATGAAGGGCCGCCCTTCACATTTCCTGGACTGGGCTCCCGATAATCAACCGGAGTCAGGGACAGCTGATTATAAGGTCATTGACTGGGCTGCCGGAGAACTAGCCAAAAAGCGTAACAAGACTTTCTTTCAAGCGGTTGGCATCTTTCGTCCCCACATTCCATGGTACGCTCCAGCGAAATACTTCAACCTGTATCCGGAAAAGGAGGTTCTCCTGCCAAGGATCCTGGAGGGGGACCTTGATGATGTCCCCAAGCGAGGACACTATGGCATCCGCAAAGCGTGGCACAAATGGATTGTCGAAAATGGTGAATGGCGTGGTGCAGTACGAGGTTACCTTGCCTCGATCAGCTTTGCTGATGCACAGGTCGGTCGGTTGATTGATGCATTGGATTCCAGTCCATATTCCCAAAATACAATCATTATCCTATGGTCGGACCACGGGATGCATATCGGGGAGAAGCAGCAGTGGGAAAAGTTTACATTGTTCGAAGAATCAACCCGGGTTCCTTTAATGATTGTTGCCCCGGGGATCACCAAGCCCGGTTCCATTTGTGAGCGTCCGGTAGGATTGGTTGATGTATACCCCACCCTTAATGAACTTTGCGGTCTGCCAAGGCGCAATGACCTCGACGGAGTCAGTCTTGTTCCTCTGTTAAAGAATCCTACAGCCCCAAGGGAGCGTCCAGCCATCACTACATGGGGGAGGAATAATCATTCGGTTCGGGGTCAACGTTACCGTTATATTCAGCATCCAGACGGGACAGAACAACTCTATGATCACATGAAGGACCCTGACGAGTTCACCAATCTTGCCGACAGGCCCGGGTTGGCTTCGATAAGGAGGCGTCTGGTCAAATGGTTACCAAAGGAGAGTGCTCCCGCTATTTCTAATAAATAACATTGCTAACTAGAAAAAATAACCATGAGAAACCTATATCAACTCCTTCCAACTTTTCTTGCGATCGTTGCATTGGCCTTAACGCCATGCCATGCCAAGGAGAATCATCCCGTAGAGGGGCCGCTGAATCCATTCCTTGGCGAGGCAAAGCTTGATATTCAACAGGTTCATAAAGGAGGGCGTTTTCCTAATGTCGTCGTGGCCATGGATGGTTCAATTCTTGCTGTTTGGAATGGTGTCATTGTAAAACGCAGTGAGGATGGTGGCGATACTTGGGGTGAGGCAATAAGTGTTGGCAAGGGTTTCATGGGAGGAGGTGTTACCGTTAACGAGCGTAACGGGGAAATCATTGCCTTTGTCGAGGAACGTCATCCACCGGCTACCCAAGCTCTCTATCATAGCACGGACCACGGCAAGACCTGGGCCAAGCTCGATGCCGCGATCAAGCCCGACAGTAAGGATAATCTACCATCCTTTCACATGAACGAGCACGGTATTACCCTTCGGCATGGCGAAAATGCTGGCCGTCTCATTCGTGCTTCCCGCTGGTATGCCGGTCAGAACCATAGAAGTAAATGGCCCCAGCACTACACCAATGCGATGTACAGCGATGATGGCGGGAAGACTTGGAGTACCAGTGAGCCATTCCCCGCCAAAGGCACTGGTGAAGCGACTCTCGCCGAGCTTTCTGACGGTCGCGTCTATTACAATACTCGTCGACACTGGGCCGAGGAAGGCGCCAATCCCCGTCGTCGCTGGCATGCATGGAGTGAGGATGGCGGTGTAACGTGGAAGGACTTTTCCATTTGCGAAATCCTTCCTGATGGTCCGCAAAGTACGAATTACGGGTGTATGGCCGGGTTGACCCGACTTGCTGTTAAGGGCAGGGACATTGTCCTTTACTGTAACTGCGACAGTGCCGGTGGGCGTGACAAGGGTACTGTCTGGGCGAGTTTTGATGGTGGCAGGACCTGGCCTGTCAAGCGCCTTGTCCAGAAAGGCCGCTTTGCATACTCATCAATGACTTCCGGACGGCCCGGAACCAAGACAGAGGGTCTCATCTACATTCATTATGAAGGTGGTGGCGGTTCCGCCGTCGCTCGCTTCAACCTTGCATGGGTCCTCGATGGTTCGAAGACCGGTAATGGCGAAATCCCAGATTGGTTAAACGAGTAAACTATACCTGTTATGCAGATGCGATTGATTCCCGTTATAATTGGCATTCTTTGTTTGCCCCTCGTTGGATTTCCTGCGAAGCCCAACGTTGTTTTTATTCTCGCCGACGACCTTGGTTGGCGCGACCTCGGCAATGAGGGGTCCACCTATTACGAGAGCCCGCACATCGACCGGATAGCCAGGGAGGGCATGAAGTTTACCCGCGGTTACGCTACTTGCCAGGTATGTAGTCCATCGCGGGCCAGCATCCTGACCGGCAAGTACCCCACCAACCACGGTATCACCACTTGGATCGGTGATCGCTCAGGGGAGGCATGGCGCGGCACACGCCGCAACGACAGTCACCTACCGCCGGAGTACGACCGCAACTTGCGTGCATCCGAGATCACCCTGGCAGAGGTCATGAAGAAGGCCGGCTACAAGACCTTCTTTGCGGGCAAGTGGCACCTTGGTACAAAAGGTTCCTGGCCCACCGACCACGGCTTTGAGATCAACAAGGGCGGATGGGATGTTGGTAGCCCTCGTGGTGGATTCTATTCCCCGTGGCAAAACCCAAACCTCGAGTCTGGGCCCGCAGGCGAATCTCTCACTCTCCGTCTCGGTCGCGAGACCGCCAATTTCATTGAGGCCAACAAGGACAAGCCATTCCTCGCCTATCTTTCCTTCTACACGGTTCATGGACCTATCCAGACCACCCCGGATCTCTGGAGAAAATACCAAGAAAAGGCAACCGCCGCCGGCTTGGCCAAGGAACGCTTTCTCTTCGATCGCCGCCTCAGTGTGCGCCAGGTTCAGGACTGCCCGATCTATGCCGGCATGATCGAGACCATGGACGATGCCGTCGGGATGGTGCTGAAGAAACTAGATCAACTTGGCCTCGCCGACAACACGATCGTGTGCTTCACCTCCGACAACGGGGGCGTCTCCTCCGGCGATGCCTTTTCCACCAGCAATACGCCCCTGCGCGGCGGCAAGGGACGTCAATGGGAGGGCGGCATACGCGAACCTTTCTACCTCAAGGCCCCCGGGGTGACCAAGCCCGGTTCGACCACCGCGGTGCCGGTTAATGGCATTGACTGGTATCCCACCTTGCTTGAGTTGACCGGCATCAAGGTACCCACGAAGCAACAGGTCGATGGCGTCAGCCTAGTGCCTTTGTTGAAAGGGAAAACCATTCCCGGTCGGCCCCTCTATTGGCATTATCCGCACTACGGTAATCAAGGCGGAGAACCGTCCTCCATCATCACCGAGGACAACTGGAAACTAATCCACTACCACGAGGATGGTCGCGACGAGTTGTATCACCTTGGTCAGGACGAGGTGGAACAAAAGGACCTCGCCACCGCTGAATCCAAGCGGGCCAGGGTCATGCGGTCCAAGCTCGATGCCTGGCTCAAGGCGACTAAGGCCAAGATGCCGGTCAAGGATGACAAGGCTGATATGGTCAAGCGCAAAGCTCGCTTCGAGTCCCTCGCCACTCAGGGAAAGGAAAGACTCGAACGCCAACACGCCAATTTTCTCAACTCTGACTACAAGCCCAACAAGGACTGGTGGGGGAGCGCAACCAAGGACTGATTCATGAAGTTTTTAATCATTATTTTTAGTTTCGCCTTTGTATTGTTCTCTCTTCAAGGAAAACAGAAGCATCCCAACGTCTTGCTCCTCTGCATCGACGACCTGCGCCCCGAGCTGAAGTGCTTCGGTGCCGATTACATCCAGTCGCCCAACATCGACAAACTGGCCTCCCAGGGTCGCCCCTTTCATCGGCATTACGTGCAGGCGCCCACCTGCGGGGCATCCCGCTACACTTTGCTTACCGGCACCTATGGTTCGACCAGTAACGGGGCTCTTTTTTCACGATCCAGCAATATCGAACATCCCAGTTTCCCTGGTTTTTTCCGAAAGCATGGTTATACCACCGTGTCCGTTGGCAAGGTCTCTCATCACCCCGGGGGTAGGGGAGGTAAAGACTGGGACGAGGACGCCAAGCCCGAAATGCCTGAGTCATGGGATCGCCATCTCTTGCCAGCCGGTCCATGGCGGCACCCGCGGGGCGTCATGCACGGCCTAGCCAATGGTGAGATTCGCGGGAACGCCAAGGAAATGGACGTCTACCAAGCCTTTGAAGGTCCCGATAGCGCCTATCCTGACGGCCTCATTACAGACGAGGCCCTTCGCCAACTTGACGCCCTCGGCAAACAGGCCGCCAAGAAACCATTCTTCCTCGCCGTCGGCATCATTCGTCCCCACCTTCCGTTCGGGGCCCCCCTCAAGTACGTCAAACCGTATCTCAAGTTGGAGTTGCCGCCCACGTCGCATCCCCTCAAGCCTTCCGGGAAGACCACTTGGCACGGCTCCGGGGAGTTCATGAAATACAACCGCTGGAAGCGCAACCCGAACACGGATGCCGCCTTTGCCTTGGAGGTGCGCCGCCACTACGCCGGATGCGTGACCTATGCCGACGCCCTCGTTGGTCGCATCCTCGCCAAGCTCGACCAGTTGAAGCTGCGCGACGACTCTATCATCCTCCTTTGGGGCGATCATGGTTGGCACCTCGGCGAGCACGCCATCTGGGGCAAGCACGCCCTCTTCGAGGAATCGCTCCGTTCCCCTCTCATTGTATCTTACAAGGGTATTCCGAAACCAGGCCAAGCGACCCGCTCCATGGTCGAGACCTTGGATGTTTTTCCCACTGTCTGCGACTTGGCCGGACTGGATAAGCCCGACTTTCTCCAAGGGCAAACCCTTGTCCCCATCTTGAAGAATCCAAAGGCCAAGGGACATTCCGCCATTGCCTACCGGGGCAACGCCCAGACCATTCGCACCGCCACCCACCGGCTCATCGCCCATAAGGGAGGAGAGCTCGAGCTCTATGATCACACTACCTCGGAAGGTGAAACAAGGAACTTGGCTGCTGATCAACCCGAGAGGGTCGCCGCCTTGCTCAAACAACTCAAGGCTAGGTTGGCCAAATAAGCGAAACAAACCACCGAAATCACCCAATGCCAAATTTCCGTATTATATTCGGCTTTCTGTTGGTGTTTTTGGCGGGTCTTTTGCATGCTGAAAAGCGGCCGAATATTCTGCTAGTCATGGTCGACGACATGGGCTGGTCCGACCTCGGTTGCTACGGCGGCGAAATCGACACGCCTAACGTCGACTCGCTGGCGGCGGGCGGCTTGCGTTTCACCCGGTTTTACAACAACTCCGTCTGCGGCCCCACCCGGGCATCGTTGCTGACCGGGCTCTACTGCCAGCAAACCGGTCATAGGGGCAACCACTGGAACCAGCCCAAAGATTTTTCGAAATGCGTACTCATCCCCGAGTTGCTGCAAGCCGGCGGTTACCACACCGCCATGGTCGGCAAGTGGCAAGGGCGCGACCTCGCGGTGAAGCGCGGATTCAACCGTTTCTTTGGCCCCAACTGCCAAGGTATGATCAGCTATTGGCATCCCGTGGTGCAAAACAACTTCTACCTCGACGACAAGCCATGGAAATTCACCGACGATTTTTTCATGACCGATGCCTTCAATGGTCATGCCGTCACCTTTCTTGAGGAAGCCGTCGCCGGCAAAAAGCCTTTCTTCCTTTATGTCGGCTACGTAGCGCCTCACTGGCCCTTACACGCTCGCGAAAAAACCATCGCGCCTTACCGCGACCGGTACCGCAAAAAAGGCTGGAACGATTGGCGGGCCAACCGGATCGAGGGCCAACGAAAAATGGGCCTCTTACCGGATGGCGCCAAGCCCGCACCCTATCCTGTAAACGTTCCGGACTGGACCAAGGACAAACACAAGGACTGGCAGGCCGAGCGCATGGCGGTCTACGCCGCTCAAATTGCCAACGTCGACCGCGGGGTCGGGCGCATGCTCGATGTGCTGAAGAAATCCGGACAACTAGACGACACACTCATCCTCTTCCTCTCCGACAACGGAGCCGCTCCCGATGGTGGATTCGGCCCCAGCAACGGTGGTTTCGGATTCAGTCCCAGTTCCCCGAAAACCAATTGGCGTAGGGACAAAGTGGTTATTCGCCCCGGTAGTGGCCCACAGGTCATGCCCGGTCCGCATGATACTTTTGCCGGGTATGGATTGGCCTGGGCTCTCACCAGCAACACCCCGCTGCGCAGTACCAAGTTGTCGTCCTACGAGGGCGGCATCCGTACCCCGCTCATCGTCCACTGGCCCAAGGTCATCAAAAAAGGAAATGGTCTCACCCGACAACCCGGTCACGTCATCGACGTCATGGCCACCTGCCTCGACTTGGCCGACCTGAAATATCCCACCAAGTTCCAGAACCGTCGACCGCTTCCCATGGAGGGCAAAAGCCTTGTCCCCATCCTACATGGCCAGAAGCGCTCCGGCCACGAAGCCCTGGCTTGGGCGAATCCCCGCGGTCGCGCCTTGATCATGGGCGACTGGAAAATCATTCGCCCCGCTGACAAGCTACCGTGGGAACTCTACGATCTCTCATCCGATTCCGGCGAAACCGCCAACCTCGCCAAGCGACAACCCGAGCGCGTCAAGGACATGTCCGCCCGCTACGAAACTTGGCGGCAACGAGTCGGCGCCCGATAAATCCTGCCTGTTTATGAAAATTGTTTATCTCACCTTCATGCTTTTGCTGATTAACTTAGTCGCAAGTGCCAAAAGCTTCATCGTCAAGGATGGCAAAGCCCACGCCGAAATCGTGCTTGCCGAGGACGCCAAACGTTCGACGCGTTTTGCGGCACGGGACCTGCAGGTCTACCTTGAGAAAATGTCCGGGGCAAAGTTGGCCTTGGTGAAGAAGCCCAGCGGGAAGGGTTTGGTGAAATTGTTCGTCGGTGAGAGCGCGGGCACGAGGGCCCTGAAGCTCTCGGCCAAGGGATTGGAACACGGCGCCTACCGACTGGCTTCGGGTTCGGACTGGTTGGCGTTTCTGGGCGATGACACCGACTTCGTTCCCAAGGAACCGTGGGCGAAGAACCACACCGACCGCGTCACGGGCAAGTACCAGCGGGAATGGGAGAAGGCTTCAGGTACACCCTTCGGCGTGCCTAACGGCGGCATGTACAAGAACCGCGAGCGCATGCCCGCCGAGTTGGCCCGCGAACCGGACGAGCGCTACTGGACCTTCGACGAGCGTGGCTCCTTCAATGCCGTGTGCGGTTTCCTTAATCAACTGGGCGTGCGTTGGTACCTGCCTGGGGAACTGGGCGAGGTGGTGCCCCAACGCAAGACCATCCCCCTGCCAAAGCTGGATACGGTTATGAAGCCGGATTTCCCGTTGCGCCAGTTCAACGTTCGCTTCAGCACGGCCAGCGATCCCACCACCATGTGGATGATGCGCCTCGGCACGCGAAACCCCTACGGTCTGATGGTGGCCCACGGGATGCACACCATGACCCACAATGAGCACACCTTGAAGAACCACCCCGACTGGTTCGCCCTTTACGGCGGCAAGCGCGCCATCAAGCTCGGCGAGCGTCTTAATCACCTCTGCTACTCCAATCCCGAACTATTTAAGGCCACCGTCAAGTGGGCCCGGGCTCAGTTCGACGTGTACGACTACCACAGTGTATCCATCATGCCGCCCGACGCCTACGGATCCATCTGCCAATGCAAGCTTTGCGAAGGCAAGCAAATCGACGAGATGGGTTCCCGCGGCAAGCTCTCCAACCACGTTTGGGATTTCGTGAACCGCGTGGCCAAGGAGGTCGGCAAGACGCATCCCCAAAAGAAAATTCTTTGCTGCGCCTACGGAGCCAACACCAATCCGCCCACCAACATCGACAAGCTCGAACCCAACGTGCAGGTCATGATCGTGGGCGGGCGGCGTCCTCGCAACACCTTGCCCGAGCAGCGCGAAGCCATCGCCAAGCTGCAGGCCGGCTGGCGGGCCAAGACGGACAACCCGCTGATGGTTTTCGAGAACTATCCCTTCTCCTCCCGTGGCTTCTACCTGCCCGCCTTCGTTTCCAAAGTGCAGGGCGACAGTATCAACAAACTGAAGGGGGTTTCCCTCGGCGAGGACATCTGGCTCTCCATGCGGCAGGACTTCGATACGGTGGACATCGGCTTCAACCATTTTCAAGTGTACTTTACAGCTCGGGCCTACTGGGGCGGCAAGGCCTACGATCCTGTGACCAAGTTGGCCGAGTACTGCCGGCTTTTCTACGGTCCCGCCGGGAAACAGATGCAGGCCTTCTTCGAGTACTGTGAGCCGAACTATCAGGCCATGGAAAAGGACAAGGCGAAGGTAGACCGTGCCTTGGCCCTGTTCGACGCCGCCAAGGCCGCTTCACCCGCCGACTCCATCTACGCCAAGCGTCTCGGTCTTATCGACGTTTTCCTTAACACTCTCCGCAGCAAGTCTAAACTGCTTGGTCGCAAGCGCGGGCCAGTGCCTTACATGCGTACGGTGTGGGAACCCAAGGACCCCATCGTTATCGACGGCAAGCTCGATGACCAGCATTGGGAACGCCATCGGAAATGGTCTTTTGGAAAGCTACGTGAACTGCAGACCGGCGCCCAGCCCGTCTTCGGCACCACCGTGATGTCGACCTGGGATCACTCCGGACAAAACCTTTACTTCGCCATCCGCTGCGACGAACGCCCCGGCGAAAAGCTCAACGTCACCAGTACCCGACGCGAGGATCAAGCGATGTGGTACGGCGACTGCGTGGAAATCCACTTGGAGACCGATTCCCACAGCTATTACCAGATTGCCGTCAATCCCGCTGGAGCCGTGGTGGACCTCGACCGGGCCACCGGACG
>JABJCN010000247.1 GCA_018668635.1 Opitutia bacterium | reverse complement strand
CTGAACCATCCAACATGAGCCGAACATTACCCTGCCCAGCCAGATTAAACAGCTTCTGAATGTAGGGGTCACGGGCAATGGCATCAATCGCATCAGGATTTAAAGCAAGCCTTCCATCATCTCCAATCATGTCACCAAGGCTGTTCCCGGATGCCCCCCCCCATTGCCCTCCTCCATCGGTATTTCCCCCAGGAATGAGAATCCGAAAAAACTTGTCTGGGTCGAAATAAGCAAAGTCTCCATCGCCAATATTTAGATTGGTCCCATCAGGAATGATTGGGTTCTTAAGCCAAGCCAAGCCCTGAAAAGACAGATTATAAGGGGAGAAATCAGAGGGGAGATTGGATGGATTTATGTTCGGTGGGGCAAAGGTGGGGTTTCTTGGAACAGGTGCAACAAATGTAAGAGATTTGCCTTCTGCGGGGACACCAAGCATTCCGGTTTTAAGCTCGAAATAACGTTTTCGAACCTTGCCGGCCTCTTCATTTCGATTTCCGCGTAATGGCTCGCCTAATTGAAAATATATCACTCCCCCAACACCCTTGATTCCAGCACGCCCGGCATCCAACTCAAAGGATGCTTCACCCTGTTCTGTCTGGTTACTCAAAAGAAATGCACCCCGGATCAAGTGTATCATAAACTTGGTTGAAGCAGGCCCATTTTCTGCAACCGTTTTATCAATCGTTGCGACACGGTCCAACGACACCAATGAACCAGGCTGTAGGATCAGGATACCTCCATCAGGCAGCAAGAGAGTAACGGCGGAATCATCCCCGGTCAGGATTGAATAACCTGGGGCGATGGACATATTGAGAAAAATATCTTCGGTTGGCAGAAATTTATCAGTTTCGTTCTCAAAAATTGAGACCTGCCCCTCAACAGCAAGAAGAAGCAGGACTTCATCAGCTAAAGCCTCTCTGGAAGACAACGTTTTCTTCGGAATAGAAGTGATCTTTTCTTCAACTTTACCTGATTGAGAAAATGGATTCTTCAGGGGTTTCTGCAAAAAAGCTACATAGAGTAAATCCGGGCTGTAAAGCAGGTTTTGTTCGTAGCTGCCAACAAACGGAACACGTGGACGTGGACGAACCCCTAGACGATCACGATTATTGAAGATCACTGGCCCCATAAAGGGCACCTTGCTTCCTCCGATCATGTCTGAACGCACCATATTGGCGATTTCCAGACGATCCACAGAATCTCCAAATGATAATCCAAATTCATCCAAATCATATGCTGTAATATAGGCACCAGCTGCAGTTCGCTTGCTATAGGCTTGAAAAACATTAGTCCCCTTGTGAATCCAATGGGTCCATTTCTGAGTGGCTGCGTTACGCACCCGCACCATAAATAATTCCGGACCACGGGAATCCTTACCCCCACCAACACCCTCCCCGCTTTCAAAAACAAGAAAATCAGGTCCTTGCAAATTGGGACCCATACGATTTTCGGACCAAGAAAGAGAGATTCCATGGCGCATCATGCTTCCCTCATTGAAAAGAGGGAGGTTCAAGGCCCGAGCACCAGAACCCGTGCCATCCAGATAACCTATGGATAATCGTGGATCAAAACCTTTATCGATCTTAGGAAAATCGACAGACCGCGTAACCTCTTGGGGAAGTCCTTCGCTAAAAACTGCACCACCACGAGTCTGGCCTTCCCCGACAAAAGAGATGCGATCAGGGGTATGAGTCTGATCCCAACTTTGCCCGCCAAATGAAAAGATATCTGCACCTAATGAACAAATAGGGATGCATACTGCAATGATTGCGGTAAGCGTGAGAGAAGCCTTCATGAATATAAATGATAATGGGAAAGTCCGACAGCAGGGGCAATTGAAAAGTTGACGAAACTATTTACCGACCATCCCAAGGTAATCCAATCACAGGACGAAAGGTAATGTTCTTACTTGGAAGGAAACTGTGATGTGAGGACCTTGATGAGGTTCGGGAATGAAATGCATTGAACTCCCAATAAGCACCCCGAAAGACCCGGCGGTCTCCTTCCACTGGACCATGAATGTCCCGTTTTACCATTGAAGGTTGTATATTGTTCCAGGCCGAAAATGTTGAGGAATTTCCTCCATCGAGTGTCTGCTGCCCATCCTGAAAGCCAAGAACTGAGGACATGGGATTCCCTTCGTCAATGAAAAGCTGGAATACGGCAGGGGGTTGCCCTCTCTCCAGCCTTAATATAATCCTGTCTCCTTGAATAGCTGCCGTTACAACTCCTTCCAGACCTGCCTCCTTTAAACCATTATTAAGTTGCACAGTGATAGTGAAAAGAGTCATGACCTTACCTGACTCAGGTGATTCCGCTGTCACGGAATAATTCTGTAGGGTTCCGTCTTTGAGCGTACTCAGGGCCAGATCGAAACGAGCCGGTGTACGCCAAACGCCATTGGGTGTCTGGATAGCCTCAATGAAGAGTGGTAAAGAAGAATCTTTTTCACGGAGGCCAAGAATATTGATGGCATTTCGATCCAATCCATGGACATAAAGATAATCTGAGGAATCAGCATCTTTCAGGGTAAATTTCAGTCGGGAATCATCCTGACTGACAAGAATAGTTCCAGCGAGGGCGGATGTATCTACAGCATCAGATAATTGATCCACGATTTCACTAATTGTTTCAATAGTTCCTAAATTCTCAACAGCTAAAGTAGCCTTTGTTTTTCGAGTGGGAACTTCCAAGGTAAAGGAACCTCGAACCTCTTCATAATCAGCCTTCCAGTCCCAACACCATTCCTGTAGATTGCCACCAATATCATAGATGCCAAATGGATTCGGTGGGTGGCTCCCGACATTCTTTGGACCACCACCTTCATTGAAAGGAGTATCCACATTTTCAAGATACCGACTAATGCTGTCACCCGTAGGGTATTCCTTGCCGTCCACCCCACCCCTAGCGGCCTTTTCCCATTCGGCCTCTGTTGGAAGGCGATAGCCATCTGCATACCATTTAACGTAACCGTTTTCCAACTTGGCAATTGAGTTCTTCTCAGAACTTCGATAAACACCAGCCAATCCACGATCGACATGATATACGGGAGTTCGCCCTGTCATTTCAGAATAGGCATTGCACCATTTGACAGCATCGCTCCAGCTTACGTAGTTAACCGGATAGGAGGGGTGTGCCACTCGGTAATCCAGTATCTCCTGGACCTTTTGAGTTTGAGCCGAGAGAACATTATCCAACTGTACCCTCTTGCTGTCGTAGGCTGACTTATTTCGTTCCGATGGGTCCGACTGATAGTTGTTGTATGCGGTTTCCAGCTTACCATAAGCGTTCGCAAACTGAATGTAATCGATATAGGCTAGGCTGTCGAACTCATATCGGTAGTTCTGGCGTTGTTCCTCGGGCTTATCAGGTCGAGATGTTGCCCAATCCACTACCTGATTCCACAGTTGATTGGTTACCTCAAACTGACTTATGTAAAAAGAAGATAGCTCAACACTGTGACGAGGAAACTCGTCTTCGTATCCCCGTCGATTATCGTATACGCCATTACCATTTGAGTCATCGAAAGGTTCGCCGACATCGTATTCTTCATCGTTATCCTGGTCTGAATAAGACTCCCCCATGGTCACGCTACCCATCTGGAACTGCCCCTGTGGGACAAGCGCCATTCCCGTAGGCGGAGTATTGAATTGCCAAGAATGGTCTTGGGGGAAGATTTCCGGTAATTGATACCATAACATCCATTCACCAGACTGGAAGTCATGATAGAGCTCCCCCTTTGAGGTACTGTCGTAGAAATAAAATCCGCCAGACTTATAGATGAAGAAAAAGTCAAAGTGATTGCGACTAGTCCAAATCCAGTTATTATTGAGCTTCAGACTATATAACCAAAGACTACCAAGATCTTCTCCGACAGGATAAAGCCACCCATGATCCAAATGATAAATCCAATCTGACCAAGGATAGAAGGCCCCAAAACGTTCAAGGTACTTCCATCCATCCAATTGGCCAAGCGTCCATTCGTCCCACTCAAACCCCTGCCCAACTGTATCCTTGAGGGAGTCAGCATCCTGCCACAAATCCGTAGCAGATACACGACTCACTTGAAAGCAAAGTAACCAAGAGAGGACGAATTTAAGGAAGTTTTGTTTAATTGTGCACATCAGAGGCACAGGAAGGAAATAGAGTATTTATAGAAATATAGGGTCCAACTAAGCTAGTCGGAAACAATATTTTTCTCAAGATATAAATTAGATTTCAGTGCTTCATAATTAAATCATGGCTCCGTCCCTAAGAGTATGGCGCTATCCTGAAGAATTAGTTTTGAAGAGCCACATCAAGAATGGATTGGTATTTTTGAACGGTCTGCTCCCATGAAAACTGAGATGCAAAATTTGCAATGTCTTCCCAGTCTGGATCAATAGATATTCGCTTGCCGATTGCAGTAGACAATCCCAAAATGTCCCTAGACTCCACCAGACAGCCAAGATACTCCTCCCGGAGAACTTCATGGATACCTCCCACATCAGTTGAAACCACAGGCAAGCCACAGGCGAAAGCTTCCAACAGAACATTAGGCAACCCTTCATTATCACTTGGGATACAGAGCAAATCTGCAGCCCTCATGTACTCAGCAACCTCACTGGAATTCTTACGCCCCAAAAGTTGAACAATGCCTGCGAGATTTAGTTCCTGGATGGTGGATTCAACGCGCCCCTGCAATGCCCCCTCCCCGATCATTAAAAGTTGGACATCACGATCCGGAAATTGCTGGCGCACGGCAGCCAATGCACGCAAGAGAAGGAACGGGTTTTTTACTGGATAGAAATTCCCCACATAGAGAAGATAAAAGATATCATCGACTAACCCCAAGGCATCTTTCGCATCGGACGGGGAACCTAGATGAAAAATACTAGGGTCAACCCCATTATAGACCGTGTGTAGCTTATTCTTGGGAACGCCGGCATTAGCGAGAAGGTGGCCAAGTTGATTACTACGCGTAATAACTGCTTCGCAGACGGAAAGCGCTTGCGGAATTAACCGCCTCCGAAAAAGCATTCGCAGATGAATATGCACGTCCGAGCCCTGCGTGATAGCCACAACAGGAAGCCCATATTCCTTTGCTAATGGGACCACACCACAAGTATCCGGATAGGACCAGGAGGCAAGAAGGACATCTGGTTTAAATGATTCCACAATCTGGATAAAGTCCTTTCGGACGGCAGATCGAAGAAGGCGATGGTTGAATGCGCTACCCCACTTGGGAATGTAGCGGTATGTGGGAAATGTCGGATCGAATGGAATATCAATATCACGAGGAGCAAACACTTGCGGGAAGGCAAAAGGTAAAGCTGGTCGAGGAGCGATAACGCGTATCTCAGCAAATTCAGAAAGGCGGTGCAAAAGATTTGCATTATCCTGGCCCCGGTAAGTCTGCTCACGGTCCGGAAAAAGATTGGAGTGAAAAAGAATTTTCACGATATAACTGGGGCACGATAACGATAATCACGAAACTGACCAGGTACCCCTTTTTCTCCAGCCTCAGCAGCATGAATGATATTTGTCATCTCCCGAGCTGTAACAAAATGAATGGAAGGGACAGAGTTCCCAGAGCATGATGTGGCAAGAGACTGGTAGAAATGCCTCATTGTTTCGCTAAGTAACATATTCATGTTCGATGGTTTACATCCATGGGTATGTAATTTTATAAAAATCCAATCGGGCCGGCCAGAAACGTGAATTCTCGCTTTCTTCCACAAGCGAAAACGATCAAATGTAGGGGGGTTGGCTCCGGTTAAATCCGCATTCTCAAGTCGAGGAAGAATCCCGGCTTTACGGCGATACCAATTAAAACCAAGGGGACCTTGCACCAAAAGCAGGGAATCTTCAGGCGTGCGCCCACCAACCCGAACATCTTCTCCCAGGTCATGGGCACGAGGGGTACCAATATCCCGAGAATAATAAATGGAATTGACCTTGCGAGACTGACAAGGGTCCGGAGCAGATGGCATAGTAAAGTCTGCATAGCATCCCGTATCCTTAAGCACGGATAGTTCGTTGTCTACCCCGCAGGCACGACCCTCTGGATGGGAATTGCAAAGAGCCCAATTCCCATGGATAAAGCCATAGACAGGATTGCCGACTGAAGATATACCGAGCAGACCATGAGAGGCGAGCTGATCCCGCCCTTTTTCCAACTGGTTCTTTAATGAATCCGGGGTGTCTCCTTCATGGTGCAGATGAATCTCAACCTCTCCAGCACCAGCTTGGCAAAGTTCGGCAAGCCGGGAAACTACTTCACGGTCATACTGTTCAACAGGGAAAAAAAATGTATGGCGGGGCAGGCGCCCATCGGTATCCAGCAATCCCTCTTGTATTTTGGGGAATTCGGTCTGCCAGCAATCCAGTCTTCGCAAAGCCTCCTTCTGACTGCCATCTGCCTGATGGTAGGGTTCAAAATGATCACAGATGGCCAACATGATATGGGTCTGCCCCTCAACACTGGGAGGAATCCTTTTTCGTGCCATATAGCCCGGCAACCAGAGGTCCATTGCCTTGATCATCAAAGATTGTTGAGATTAGCTAAGTAGTTCCTGCTGTCACAAGAACAAAATCCAGCTCAATCGGTGGGAGGTGACTTTTCCCAACCTGCCTTGTACTCACCAGAAAGGTAATAAAGAAACCCACGAATAATCATGACAGACAGAAAGAGGAACCCTGCCGGAATAGCAAATAATGGGAAGCGGATACCACGGCAAAGTATCCCAATGATAGCCAATCCATAGAAAAACATCTGAATCCCAAGAAAAAATTGGTACGGAGTAGCATCTCGACTCAACCATGAACCGATGAGTGCAAACATAAGGGAAACCGGTGTCAATAATCGGCTGTATTTATGAGAAAAGAGCTTCCACCACAATCGATTTTTCCAGGGAAATAACCACCCGGGATAACGAAAAAGCATCTGGAAATTGCCGGCGAGAGTGCGGGCTTTGCGCAATTTCTCCACGGCAGGATCAAGGCGTTGGGGATCAAAAGCTTTCGCGTCCGGTTCAAAAAGGATACGTTTACCATTATGGGTGGCTTGTAAAGGAATGATAACATCATCCAGCAGGGTATCCTCCGGGATAGGTTGGAAGAATTCCTTTCGAAGTGCATAGATTGCACCAGTACAACCGATGCAGGAATCGACTTGGGACTCTGCATACCGCAAAGATTTCTCCATCTTCCAATAAAAGTCGATCCCCCGGGCAGTTCCACCTTCTGAAGTGTTGGGGAATAACTGTCCACTAATAGCAGCAACAGAAGAGTTAGAGAAGTGTCGAGAAAGCACTTGAAGAGCATCGGGAGCAAAGTTTTGTCTCGAATCGGCAAAGATCAGCCAATCACCGGAAGCCTCTTTGACTGCGGCATTGAGACAGGCAGGCTTTCCACTCTTTTCAGGAAAAGCAATTACTTTTAAATTAACGAGTTCTAGTGAATCAAGCTGGCCAACGGTGTTATCAGTAGAACCATCAGAAACAACAAGGATTTCCAAAAGAGATGACGGGTAATCACATTGAAGGAGATTCTTAATGCGATTGCAGATTCGAGACTCCTCGTTGTTTGCTGCAATTATAATGGTAATTGCAGGTAAGTCTGCCTGAAGAATTGGAGGATTCCCTTGATCGGAGGATTTAATGCGAGCAAGAAATTGAATTATCAAGGGATAGAAAATGAAAGTCCATCCACACTGTGCAATTCCAACCCAGAATAGCATCTTTGCCAGCAAAAGGTTATCCCATGAAAACGGTGGCATGAATCAAAAAGTTAAAATTCTGACTCGATCATTAATTTCCAGATGTAGAGACATAAATATAATATAGAGGTCATCATGATCATATCAAAAAAGCCCACCCGTTTCCACTGGATGCCGTAACCTGTAGACTGCTCCTCTTGTTTGCTTTTTGTTCCCGTTGGATAAGAGGATGGCATGGGACCCATCGATAAAGCTTGTTGCTCCTCGGGAATATCTTCTTCCTCCAAGATCTGTCCATCTTCATTATCCACACTCAAATCACGCTCTCGAGACTTGATCATTAGTCTATGGAAGGATGCAACTGTAGCTGCCGTAAAAAAATAGGTGGCGCGATATGCCCAATCGATTACCCATGCAGAAATTGCGAAACTAACGACAAAGATAAATAACAATCGCTGAACCCGGTCTTCCCGAATAGATCTCGGCTTGGCAAGAAGAAGAACCCGCATACTTAGGTAAAGAAGTCCCAAATACAGAAAAAGACCAATCTGACCGGCATTGGTGCCGATCTCGTTGTAACTTCCGTGGTTGGCGATACCGATCCCATCCAGCTGTTCCTGCATGGTCTCCCGATACTTCTTGTAACCAACGCCAGTCCACTTCGCTTGGACAGTTGTCAGATCATATCCAAATTCCATGGCTATTTGCCGCCCCTGAATCCCCCCTTCTGATTTACTAAACTCATTCATGCGAGGTAATTTTTGGATAAGCGTAATACCCACCCCAAAAGTCAACATTAGCATGGTTGCCTGCAGGACCCAGTGACGTTTGAACAGCATACTAAAAAGAAGGGTGACGCCTCCAGCCAAAAAAGCACCCTTAGACTGGGTTTGGAATACACAAAAAGCAGGCAGCAAGATAAGAAATATTGCTGGAATCTTAACAAAGACTGGGCGCTGCCATATTAATAAAAAGTAAACCAATGGAATTGCAGGAACCACAGAGTGCCCAAGGGCGTTGGGATTATTGAAAATCGAGGTATTGAAGATTAACCTCCCCTTCATCATTCCGTCTACAATGTCTCTCCCGCCCGTCGGATCAAATCCAGATAGGCTAAGCAAGGACAATGATGCAAGTACAAGAATCATGGTAATCCAGACCGTCAGGAACTTCTCCAATCGCTCCAGGTTCCCTAGCGCCTGTACAATGAGGATATAAAAGACAAAAACAGGCAGCAGGGAGTTAAACGCATATTTAATTCGATCAAACTCGCCTGCAGTAAGCACGATATGAGTAAATAAAATAAGCATGAACCAATCGTGCGGAGTCTGTAAAAAATCAGATTTTTTAATGCCGAGAGGTCGGCGAAACATGGAGACTATTCCAACAACAGTTACCATTTGTATCGGCTTCATCCAACCCACGAGCTGATAAAGCAGACCCCACGTGTGTTCATAAGGTCGAATGTAGTAGAGAACCAAAAAGCAGATTGTTGCGGCGAAATCCATGAACAGAAGTTCAAGTGTTGGGATTATTGAAAAGCGTCACCATTTAAAATGCATATAAACGAACGTTCGCATTATATCATATGTACAAGATCCTGGTAGGCCTTGCGATAGCTATTCGCCATACTGTCGAGGGAGAAATCATTCTCTATTTTTTTGCGAGCCATAACACTGACATTTTCTAATGTTGGCGTATCGTTGGCAAAAATATCTGTCAGGGCTTCAAGTAGATTATCGATTGATATTAATG
>JABJCN010000189.1 GCA_018668635.1 Opitutia bacterium | reverse complement strand
CGCCACCTACAGGCTGGGGATTCTGGTAAAGCAAATCCTGAAATTCGATTTTGCTTTTCTTGAAGCCAGTTGTGTTAACATTGGCAATATTATTGGAAATGGTATTCAAGCTCAATTGCTGAGCCTCCATTCCGGTTGCGCCTGAGTAGAGTGATAAGTTCATGTTCTGATTAAGTCGTTACTAGTTTAAAATGGTTATAGGAATTTAGCTGGTTTGCCCCAGAATGGAGATGGCCTTTCCGAAAAGTTGGTCATAATTTTGAATCATCTTGTTGTTCGCCTCGTGAATGCGTGAGAGGGAAATCATGTTAACCATTTCTCTTAAGGGGTTAACATTGCTGTTTTCAAGGAATCCCTGAAGCAACTTGGGTTCCTCTATTTGTTGAGGCTCCTGCCCCCCAGCCATAAACCCACCCTCAACACGACGAAGTTTTTGCGGATCTTCAAAATTCATTACACGGATACGACCGGTGAGTGTATTCCCCTGAAAAACACCACCTTCTTTGTTAACGGTAAATTTACCCAGTGAAGGGATGAGTTGTATGCGACCGTTTTCCCCTTGAAGAACATTTCCACGGCTGTTCACCAAAACACCTTCCGAGTTCACATGAAACTGACCATCACGGGTATACATATTATCTCCCTCAGGTGTCTCCATTTCAAAAAAACCTTCACCTTCAATTGTAAGGTCGTGGTCATTGCTGGTCTGTCTCATTTCACCCTGACGGAAAGTAATCTTACCATCAATGTAAGGAAACTGGGCCGGTGTACCTCTGAGGAAATCAGTCAAAGTCTCTTTTGGTAACTTGGCCACGCGAATGGACTCATAAGAAGCATCGGTTTTCTTATAGCCGGCAACTGAACTTGTGGCAATGTTGTGTGCGGTAATGTCCTGACCCTGCTCAACAGAACGGATTGCACTTGCATTTTGGTAGACTGAAATATTCACGCCCGACATCAAAGCAAACAAGATGCCAATTTATACAGATCACTCCCCTACCCGCTCCATCATTGAAAAGTTTTCCAAGGCAGGTAATTTTTTCCTACACGAATAGAAAGATAAAATCTATGTGATGTCAGTCGATGAATAAATAACATTTGAGAATCGACTCAGGCTACCTGTGTGCATGATCTATATATATGGAAATCACCGCGGTGCATTTTCTCGTCTGCTTTATCATCTTCAACTTATTGCTGAAGGTAGTTTACCCTATAAGTGGATTCCTACACGAAGTCGGACATGCAATTGCTGGACTCTTTCTCGCAAAAGGATCCAAGATTAGTATCCGTTTTGGAAATTACGGAAATAAACCTTTGATAAAGCTGGGGAATCTCAACTTGTATATTGGTCCAACAACGAGCTTCTGGGGATACTGCGAATTTGAATCAAACAAATTATCCCAAGGAAGGCTAATTGCCATTGCATTGGGAGGACCTTTAGTCTCCCTGGTTTTAATACTAACAAATCTGTGGATCCTATTTGTCCGTGGACAGTCCATGGAGGCACAGTTTTTAGCTGCGATCTTTTTTTATGCGAATTGTCGCATACTGATTGTATCCATGACACCAAGGAATTTCATTCTTCCCGCACCCGCAATGGTGAAAGGAGAAAGCGATGGATTGAAAATCATCCAGTTACTGAAGGGCGACAAGGAATAAAGGCGTATCAGTATTCACACTTAAGCTCCAGAATTTTGTCCGGGGCAAGATGCACAATAATCTTGGTCACATCACCATTCTCGGAGATGACTTCAACCTTTGGACCCTCTACCTGTTCGAAAACAATCTCGCTTACAGGGTCTTCAGCAACAGGCACGGGGTCAGCGTCATCAGAGGTGGCAGTTGGTTCTGGTGCGTTTAAATCATCACCCTGGGGAACCTCTTCAGCAGCAGTTTCAGCAATTGGGTCGTCTGGCGATTCTGTAGGCGGAGCAGATTCCTTAACCTCTTCTGCGGAGGAATCAGGAATGGAATCTGATTTTTCATCCTCAGTAGCTGAATTTGAATCTGCTGCAGGAATCTCCTTAGGTTCAATGAAAGAACGGAAAACCTTCTTGTTTTCGGTTGATTCCAGCGGGGTATCTTTAAGAAAGCTTTCCATGGTTAATCCAATAGATCAGTACGCAATTGGGTATCCTTATCGAAAACTATGCTAATTTCCAACCTCTGGTTTTTTCGCCCATCAGGTTCGGACACATCACTTGGAAGAGCATCGCCAAAACTCGATAACTGTTCAATTTTTGTAGGAGTAAGACCGTACTTAAGAAGTTCTTTGCGGGTATTATCGGTCTGCGAACTAGTCGCAATAAAAGCATCCTGCTTAGAATTTTTGAAGGTGTGCGCGTCAATACGCACACGCATATCATGTCGATCAAGAAGCCAAGCCATATTCTTCATGACAGTACTGCCCCAATCAGTAAAATCTCCATTCTGGCCGGTAAAAATAGGGTATCTATCATTATCGAAGAGTGTTATCCGCAGACTGTCCTGCTCAATCTTTATCTTTACACGCTCATTGGGGTCAGGTTCCTCCAGATTCAGTAGTTTGTAGAATTCCATAGCCATCTGCTCCAACACCCTGTACTGGATGGTATCACGAGGTTGCTCTTCATTGGGCAGTACACTTTCCTCATAACCGATGATCTGGTTGACAATGCTTCCGATACGACTCTCCGGTTGCTTAATGGGATCGCTGGGAGTATAGCCAAACAGATAAGAGTCCTTGAAGTAACGTGTTGTAGCAAAAACCTCATCCGTTCTCATGGTGGTAATCCAGAGAACAAGGAAGAGTGCCATCATACCAGTAACGAAATCACCATAAGCAACCTTCCATGCACCAGCGAAAAACCTTATTTTTCTAATGCGGTTCATAATGAGATTCGGGGTAAAACGACAACCTAAGTGAATTAGTTTGCCTGCTTGATTCCCTTGATAAGTTCCTCTAGTTCATCGCTCGTCGGTTGAACCTGAGAGGGTAATGCACGGCGTGATACATCAACCGCCATGGCGGGCGCAAGACCCTTGGCAAAACTGGCGATGGAAACACGGATAATCTCAAGTCCAAGCGCAGCAGATGTGTTGTTGTGCTTGATCAAAACTCCAAGTGGTCCGAAAAGCGCATAGGCAGAAAAGATTCCAAGAAACGTACCACTAAGTGCAGCTGATATTTTCTTTGCGATGACAGTCGGGTCTGAAAGGTCTGACATGGTATTGATAATACCCATAAGCGCTGCCACGATACCGACTCCAGGCATCGAGTCCATTAGATACATCATGGTTGTTGCAGAATGCCCCGACTCGATCGCCTTTGTTTTCAACTCGGTCTGGAGTATGGCGTCAATTTGATCTGGTTTGATCTTTCCATCGACCAGAGGACGAAGAGCAGAGCAAAGAAACTCGACCGCTTCAGGATCATTGATAAAGGAGGGATACTTGCTAAATATGGGGCTTTTCTCAGGATCGCCAATGTGCTCGTCCATCGCGATGTAACCTTTTCTACGACCAATCTGAAGAATCTCATACAGAAGTTTGAGCAGGCTGGTATACCTTTCCTTTGAGGTGTCCACGCCCTTAACTGCAATGAGTAAATCCTTTATTAACCGAGTGAGAACAGCAAACGGACTTGAGATCAGTACAATTGACGTGGCGATACCCACAATAATTACAATTTCACCAGGATGAACCAGTTGCATGGGTTTACCTCCCCCCATCATGAAGCCACCCAGCGTTGCTCCGAGTGCTATTGCGGTACCGCCTAATAATAAAATTGCTGCCATATTTAACCCAAATTTACGGTTTGATGGAAATCGATTGGAAGTAGGTTTGTAATGTAAGGACGGTGTGAGTCAATATCTGAGATATACGACCCTCCGAACGATTGAAGACCTTGGCAATCTCTTTTAACCGCATATCTTCGTAATAATACATGGTCAAAATCTTTCTGGAGTCCTCTGGTAATTGTGTGATTCTTTCTCTTAGCAGATCGATTAATTCATGGTTTTCACAAATATCTCTGGAATTTTGTTCAGTGGCATCTGATACTATTTCTTCAAGTCCAGTAACTGCATCTCCTTCATTGCTAGATACCCCGGCACTGTCGAGTGAGAAAATGATAATCGGTTGAACTTCTTCAAGAAGACGCGAATATTCAGCAGAAGAAAGCCCCAGTTCCTTACGAACCTCTTCTTCTTCCGGTGGACGGGCCAGACGCCCCTCAAGGGTTTCGATCGTGCGGCTGAGTTTTTTAGCTTTGGTTCTGGCCCCCCGGGACATGGGATCTAGGCGACGAAGTTCGTCAAGCATAGTCCCGCGGATACGAAGGGATGCATAACTGCCAAGTGTGGCATTTTTATCAGGTTGAAACTGATTGATGGCAGTGATTAACCCTTTTAATCCCAGGCTGTACAACTCCTCAGTGGTGGTGGTTTCAGGAAAAAACGGCCGGATTTTTGATACATGTGATTTAACTAGCGGAAGGTACTGCTCCACCAGTTCAGTCATATCCTTTTGATAGGCAACAGCTTTGTGATTTTTCCCAGAAGCAGATGACACTGGGGAAACAGAGCTATTTTCTGTAAGGGTCGAGGGCATCAGAATTAAGGTAGAAAAGATCTATGTCGTGGCAACTCCATCGTTGGGTGTTGGAGAATTTCTTTGGGTTTCAACTGCACTGTCAATTTGTGGGACTTCACGGAGTTCCTCGATCGTGGTCGATGATGCAACAACATGCATTCGAAGAAGGATTCGAGCACCAAATTTCCCAATTAGTGAAAATACTATGCAGAAAACAAGGGATCTCCACGCAAGAGGGGCAATATTCATTCCCGCAAGAAGCCCAGGAAAAAAAGAAAGTGAAAAACCAAGCAATGCGCCAAGCTTGAAGGTAAAATCCTCGTCTTTCATAGATTACAGGTGACAATAAAAATTATAAATTAAGAAGGAACAAGAACCTGCCTGGGAAAGGAACTGGCAAGCAGGTAATTACAGATGTTATCCCGCGTGTAGTCGCTGGTAATATTCTGCCCATGACAGAACATTATTGTTGAAACTTCCTTATTGAAAACAAAAGGCCAAAGTTTTGCACTATTCTGCAATTCATCCAAATGAGTGAAGATCAAGTGGGAAGGGCGGCAGGAAACAGCTGCTTCCAGTGTGGATTTAAGAATCTGGACATCATAGGTGGCATTGAGGACAAGAGCACGAGTTGAGACTCCCAATTGATCCAGTTCGTGCCCCAACCCTGTCCAGCCCGGTTTATCATTTAACGGGATGCCTGGAGTATCAACGTAGAGAAATTCTCCAGAAGGAAGATTTGGGAGCACCGCTCTGTCACGGTAAAGATGGATACCAAGGGATTCACAAAAAATCCGCAGTGCATCGTCGGGATTAGGAATTGCCTGATCTAGTTTAAAAACGTGCGTAGTGTGGTTCTCGAAAAAAGCACTATGCGCAAGGATTTTGCAAAGGGCTGTTGTTTTCCCGGTGCCAGGGGTCCCCATAAAAGCAATCCGGTTGGAAGTTGGGCGTGACTTGATCCCATCAAAACGTTTTTTTAGCCAATGAGAAACTTCCGCCAAGGCATGGGATGTGGGTAACGCTTCAAGTCCCTCCATTTCGGGCGAATCCTGAAGGGCAGCTAAAAGTCCATCATCAAAGCCAGCGCGGTTCAGCAATCCATACACAGAACTGTCATCAACGGGTGGGTTAATAGAACTAATTGAATTCCCAGTATTATTACCAATAGTGACATCCAATCGAGATGGGGAGGTAGTTTTTTGCTTTTCTTCAGTTTTCGAGGAACTGTCTTCCACTGGAGGAACAGGTTCCTGATGCTCCTCAACACTCACTCCTTCCCTGGATGCTGTCTCCAAGGTTTCTTTAATCGTAGGATCTCCATTCGCAACAGTAAGAATGATTTCAAGCTTTGGTGAGGAAAGAAACTTTGCCAACCCCTCACCTTCAACTTGTTTAACAGAAAGGACCTTGGCCTTGTCTCCAAATTTTTTCCGAATAACTTTTAATGCCTCCTCAGGAGACTTGACAAGAATCCGGTAGTGCTTCTCACCAGGATCTCTCCCGGCATCAGGGCGTAAGGTGTTTTTTTCCTCAAGTGTACTCGACATGGTAAATTATTCCGGAAAATTATAGTCTATATGGAAGATGTAGTTTGTGCGTCCTCCTGAGAAAGAGGCGCAAGATGTTCCGGTGAGATGTTGATAACATCAAATGGCCTAATCTGCATTCTGTTGGGCATTTCCTGATAGGATAAAACTACAAGTCTAGGGAATGAAGGCTCGAAAAACCTTCGCAGTGCAAGGCGTAGCTCAACAGTGGTTATAACAATTGGTGTAAGGGCAGATTCAATCATGCGATTGATCTTGGGAGTCATATCATTGAGCAATGCCTCAGTAATGGTGGGGTCCATCATGAGCCCTACATCCTGTTGTGTGCGCTTGATTCTAGAAATAAGAGTATTTTCAAGTGAAGGATCAAGAGTCAGGCACTGGATCGTATCCTGCTCTGATTCATATTCAGGAATAAAGTACATTCCAATTTTTTGGCGAACCTGCTCAGCCAGTTCATCTGGATTTTTGGTAAGGGATGCATAGTCTGCAATTGACTCAAGAGTGAGGGGAAGGTTCTTTACTGGTATCTTTTCCTTGAGAAGGTTTTGAAGGACCCGCTGAATAAGTCCAACACTTGCCAAATCTGGAAGCAATTCACTGATAAGAGTTGGGTGCTTGTCCTTAACCATGTCGATCAGTTTCTGGGTCCCTTCACGATCAAGTATAAGATGTGAGATTTCTTTCAGAACATCCGCCAAATGGGTGACAAGCACAGAGGGAGCATCTACCACGGTGAAGCCGTTTATCTCAGCCTTCCTTTTCTCTCCTTCAAGTATCCATACCGCCTCAATTCCATAAACAGGCTCTACTGTTGGTGTACCGGATAAACTGGCCGAACTACCCATAACATTCATGGCAAGAAACTGGTTGGGCTGTAGTGTGCCACGGGCAACTTCACGATTTCTTAGCAGAAAACGATAGGTATTGGATTCCAATTCGATGTTATCCCGGACAGCAATAGTCGGAACAACCATCCCCATTTCCTTGGCAAAATTGGTACGTGATCCTGTAATTCGATCAAGAAGGTCGCCCCCTTGCTTTCTATCAGCCAGAGGCAGCAATCCGTATCCGATTTCAATGGCAAAAGTTTCCACATATATAGCCTTTTCAATCTTTTCCTGAGCAGTCTGTGGAGTTGTACCTGCCACAGGCGCACTTTGATCCTCTCCGCCCGGAAGACCAGGAACCTGAGACTGGCCCGCTTGGGTTCCTGAGAGTTGCTTCTGGCCGGCAACACGAGAATCTTTGTCTCCAATACCTTTCTTTTTCATAACAAATGCTATGAGAACGCAGGATAGACCGAGAAACATGAATGGTCCCCGAGGCAAGCCACCCACAAGACCAAAAAAGATCAGGAAACAGCCGGCAATCATAATTGGCCGACGGTAAAAAGTCAACTGACGGCCGAGATAGGAACCAAGATCAGTGTCTGCTGAAGCACGTGTAACCAAGAGACCCGCGGCTACAGAAACAATGATTGCAGGAATCTGGGTCACCAAGCCATCACCGACAGATAGCAAGGTGTAGAGCTTAAGGCATTCCGAGATAGGCAGGCCTTGCATGAAGACCCCAATAAGTATGCCGCCGATAACATTAATTATGGTTATGAAAATACCTGCAATTGCATCCCCTCGAACAAATTTGCTGGCGCCGTCCATTGCCCCATAGAAATCAGCCTGTTCCTGAATCTTCGCCCTGCGGGAAAGGGCATCGTGCTCAGTAATGATACCAGCGTTGAGCTCGGCATCAATGGACATCTGTTTCCCTGGCATTGCGTCCAGCGTGAATCGTGCAGCGACCTCTGCGATACGTCCGGACCCCTTCGTAATTACTACAAAATTGATAAGGACAAGGATTAGGAAAATTACTGCCCCAACCACATAGTTCCCCCGAACAACAAATTCTCCGAAGGCTTCAATTACGTTACCTGCAGCATCTGTTCCAATATGGCCATTAAGAAGAATCAATCGGGTGGAAGCCACATTGAGACCAAGTCTGAAAAGGGTAACAACAAGAAGTACGGTTGGAAATACAGAAAATTCAGTAGGATCCTTAACGTAAATAACTACTAAAAGCACCAACAACGATATGCCGATACTGATAGCAAGAAAAAGATCCAATACCAATGGAGGTATTGGTAGAACAAGCAGGATAACGGCAAAAAATACCGCTATGACGAACACGAGGTCCGTGTTCTTTGCAAGGGCCTGCCACGGGCCCCTTAGGCCTGGAAGGGAAAATTTATCCATCTATCTTCTTAAAATCGATTGACGAACCACCCAAAGCAAGTCCCATGCCTATCCGGAAGATACACTTGCTGCGGATAAGCGTCTGGCTTTCAGGCGGTGAAAATAATAAGAGTGTGCCCGGTATACATGGGCAAGGATTTCAGCAATCACCTGATAGAGCTCAACGGGTATCAATTCTCCAACATTGCCGACCTTGTGTAACATGCGGGCAATAGGCTTATTTTCAACCATCGGCACATCATGCTCTTCGGCTAAAGCCTTTATTCGCATGGCAAAAGCTCCTGCGCCCTTGGCAATCACGACAGGCGCTGAATCCTTCCCTCGTTCATATTTAAGGGCAACAGCGAAATGAGTTGGATTTGTAACGACAACGTCAGCAGTAGGAACTTCATCCAGCATCTGGTTTCGCATTAGACGCATCGCCATAGAACGTTGGGCACTTTTGACGTGGGAATCAACCTCTTGGGATTTTTGCTCTTCCTTAACCTCCTGTTTTGTCATCTTCATCTTCTGATGATTACTGTGTCTCTGATACATGTAGTTTATGACCGCAATAAAGCTAATCATAAGGAACAGACGGAACAAAATCAGGATAAATAGATGATGGATGAACATCCCGACCTGTTGAGGAGGAATCATCGTTGTAAATATTGGGTGACTAACAATATCACGGACCGAAAGATAGATGACAGCCGCAACAGCAGAGAACTTCAGCAAATCAACAAAAAATGCAACGTAGGCATCTTTACCAAAAATACGCTTGATTCCATTGATTGGGTTTAGCCGGTTAAATTTAACCCCAAATGCCTTGAGAGTAAGCCTGAACCGAGTCTGTAACCCTTCTGCAAGAAGTGCCATAATAAAAGATACGATTACCAATGGAAGAATGAATGAAACCACAAACTGACCAAAAGTAAGCAGCGTTCGTACAATGCCTTCAGGGTTCACCTCAATCTCATGAAGATGCCCAAGAATATTACGGGTAAAAACTGAAATCTCTGCCGCCTTACGCGGTGTAAGTACCGCAAGTATGATCACCGTGGCAAAAAGAACCATTGCGGTATTAATCTCTGGTGCTTTTGCAAACTGCCCTTCAGAATATGAATCCTGGCGCTTTTTCCCAGTGGGTTCTTCTGTCTTATCTTCGTCAGCCATGGCGAAATAAAAGCATCGTCTAGTTATTTAGAAAAAGAAGCATATTACCTGGAGCATCATTCAAATATTTATGAATGTAAGCCCGAATTAAAAGGATGGACGAGGAAAATAAAATAACGCCCGCAAGAATTCGGACCGCAAAACTGGTCATGAAGACATTAATCTTAGGAGCCGCCTTACCCAGTACGGCGAGGACTAAATTGATTGTCAGACTAAGCGCGATAAATGGTGCAGAAATGAGCATCCCAACAACAAAAATATTACTGGTTTCGGCGAGAAACTCATCAATGCCATGAATACGAAATAAAGGTCGACCAATTGGCATCAATTGAAAAGACTCAGAAAAAGCGGTAAGAATCATGTAGTGGAGCCCACTGGTAAAAAGCAAAATCAAGGCAAAATAGAACAATAATGAACTGATCATTGAGCCAGGGATGCCGAATGGATTCAGGCTTTCATTTCGCACAAGACCGATTTCCATGGAGGTGATGTGCCCCGCAACCTCCAAGGCATAAAAGACCATACGAACGGTTAAGGCCATCAGAAGGCCAATCAGTATCTCATTCGCTCCGGTTAGGATCGCACCAAGAAAATGGGAGACAAAGCCATAATCTACCTCCACGGGAACAAAAGGAAGAAGAAGAATTGTGATACATATGGCAAAACTGGCCCTGACCTGCATAGGGACCATCTGCCCCGTCAAAAAAGGCAACCCAACAAAGAATGCGCCCGTCCTCATTAAAATAAAGAAGGCGGCCACAATGTGGTCTAGCTCAAGAATCATGGCGCCATCGAGGGCATGGCTTCGATCATTTTAACAGCGAAATCCATAAGTTTTTTAACGATATAAGGCGCCATTACGACCATAACGAATCCAACCGCGATCAGTTTTGGTACAAAGGTCAGGCTTTGGTCCTGTAAACTGGTAACTGACTGAATAAGGCTGATCATGACGCCAAATCCGACTGCGGTAACAAGAATGGGGAGTGCTGTAGCAAATGCAGTCTGCATCAACTCTCGCATAATATCAACTGCCTGAGCATCCGTCATGGGATTTACAAAAATTAAAAAATTACTGAACCGTGTTGAAACTATTCACAAGTGACTTAATGACTAGGTTCCAACCGTCAACCAGCACAAAAAGCAGGATTTTAAATGGCATAGATATTATAACAGGAGGCATCATCATCATGCCCATTGACATCAAAGTGGTTGCAACAATGAAATCCACGATAATAAAAGGCATATAGATAAGAAAACCCATCTGAAAGGCTGTTCGCAGCTCGCTGAGAATAAAGGAGGGGACGACTACAGTCATCGGTAATTCCTGAGGAGTCATGGGACCAAACCGCGACAGGCCGAGCATAAAATCCACGTCTTTCTCATCGGTTTGCCTGAGCATAAAATCCTTCATGTATTCTGATGCAACCTCCAGAGCCTGACCTGAAGTAGCCTCCTCCTCCATATAAGGGATAACAGCATCATTATAAATACTATCCCATGTAGGTGCCATAATAAAAACCGACATGAACAAGGCCAATCCTATGACGATTTGGTTGGATGGAGCCTGCTGAACACCAATGGCCATCCTCACAAAACTAAGGACGATGACAATGCGAGTAAAACTAGTCATCATCATTATCAGAGACGGTGAAAGAGTCAGTAACGTCATTGCCACCACAAGTTGGATGGCAATACTAACATCTTCTGGTTTCTGATCCCCGCTGATATCTATCCGTAGACTCGACCCAGCTGGAGCAGTGGATCCAGCACCTGTTGCCTGAGCACAAAGGTCGCAGACATTAGCAAGAGGTAAAACCAATACACACAGTAACAACAGTATTTTAGCCCATAGATTCATAGGTTAATTTTCATCCTCCTTTATGGGGTCTAGATTGTCAGATAAGACTGTCTCAAAAGATCTGGGGGGTTCATTTGTTGAGTTACTAAGGTCTGATACTTGCCTAATAAATCCTGGTCCCACTCCTACCAAGACTTCACGATTATCATATTCCACAACAACAAGAAACTGTCGATTCCCAAGCATAATCTGATCTTTGATTTTCAGTCGACCAGTTGATGTCGCTCTAAACCGCCCAAAAAATCCTTTTTTGTTAAGAAAATAAAGGATTATGAGAAAAACTAAAAGAAATACAAATGACCAAATCCAGATGATAATATTGTATTTTGGACCTTGGGAGTTTGCTTTGGGGGATGAAATATCATTGTTGATTCCATAAACTTTTACAGTGGAACCAACATTATCTGCATCCCGGATTCCTCGTTTATGTCGACTAAGATTAATCCCTCCCGTTTGACTCCTTGAATCAGTGGAACCAGATGAGAATGGAATCGAGGAAGTCCTGGTAATTAAACCAGTTGTAGATGAATTGGAAGTCGTGGATTGCCCTTCGACTGAATCCTTTTCCTGTTCCCCGTGCTGTGCTGGGGAGACCAGAAGAAAAGTCGCCAGCACGAGGCTGATCCCGGGAAACTTCACTCCGATGATTCCACAATACTGGAAATTTTGATACCGAACCTGTCCTCGACAACAACAACCTCTCCGTAGGCAACTACTTTGTTATTAACAAGCAGTTCCACGGGGTCTTTGGCCTGACGATCCAACTGTAGGACCGTTCCCGGAGTCAAATCAACAATTTCGCGCATTGGAAGTTCGCATGAACCCAACCTTGCGGTCAGGTTCACCTTTACGTCCAGAACAACATCTAGGTTTTTAGCGTCCATGATAGTTTATTTATAAGAAACAAGTTGGGTTCAGGTGGAAAGTTTTTCCGTAATTTTCACGGCAACACCATCACCTTCCTTTCCGTATTCACCAAGGAAACAATCCTTCCCAGCGATAGTTATACGAGTTTGTTGCAAAATGTTTGGTCCAAGATCAAGAAAATCTCCCTCCTGTAAGCCAAGAAGGCCTTTGACCGTCGTTTCAGACACAGCCCATTCAGAATTCACCTGAACGGAAATATTATCGTAGGTATTTTTCCATGGGACCCCCCCCTCCTTGCCTGTAGCCTTGTTCGCCTTCTGGGTAACCTCTTGGATTTTCGTCAGGATAGGGGTAACGGTGTAGTAAGGAATCCCTATTCGGATGGTTTCCTTGATCTCCCCGAGATTGGCTTCAATTGCCAATACGATCACGGGACTGTCGAAAGATGATGTTTGAAGAAAACGTCCCGTGGTTTCCTGACCAATGACTTGGGCACTCAATTCCATATATCCGTCCCACTGATGGCACCATTCGTCGACAATAATCTGCGCAATGTCATCCACCATGGCAGACTCAATGGCAGTCAGAAAGCGTAAATCCTGACTGGCGACACCTTTCCCACCTAGCGCGCGATCGACCATTCCGAGAGCAAGAACAGGACTGATCTCAAGAAGACCAACGCCTGTAAGCTCGTTAATTTTGAACAAGGATACGTGGGAGGGACTCTCTATCGATTGAGTAAATTGTGCATACTGCTGAACAGAAAGGTTTGTCACGGTAAAATCGATACCCATCCGTAACTCCATTGCAAGATTCTGACCAAGATAAAACGCAAACTTGTCGTTACGAGCACGGACCTGATTGACCTCTTTTTCGGAAAGGAAGACAGGATTACGAAAATCAAATTGGCGGACATCCACATCTTCACTTATGAGCTCACCGTTTGCACGAAATACCTGCGCTACGCCTTCGACAGCTGCAGGACCACCGACCATCCGGTCCAATTCGTCTTGGCTAAAGGCATCAGGGGCTGCATCATCGGGCAGATTTACATCCTCGGCAACTTCAGGATCGCCAATATCGTCTTGAGGTTCTGCCAATGGGGCAGAATCTTCAGTCAAGCCATCCTCCTCATCAGAGGAAATGTCTTCTTGTTCTTCGCTGGAAGGGTCGTCGCTCATCTACTGGATGCTAAATTCTGTGAAATCAAGATTCTCGATAACATTTTCGAGACCGTGTACTGCGTTCAGCTTATCCTTTAGTTCACGTTGGATCAATGACATCATCCGAGGATTATTGTTAATGGCCGCGAGGGTAAGGGATGATAAATAGCTGATGGTGGCACTTTTTATTTTTGCCTCAGCGTGATTGATCTTATCCTCGAATTTCTTATCAGATCCTTCAATCTGATATGTGACATTGATAAATCGAGTGCGGTGCTCCCCGGCAAGATTGGTTGTTAATGGGCCAATTGTCTTGTGATGCATGTCATGCCCTTTACCGCCACCATGATCATCATGCTTATCGCTAGATCCATGTTCCGCATGACCGCCACCATGATCACCACCATCAACGACTTTGGGGGAAACTATGAACTTGTGGGTTAAAATGGTAAGGACAGGCGCAAGTAATAACACGACAATAACTGGCACCCAGATATTACCGCGGGATTTATCCCATCGGTTGGAGGTTCCTTTTTTCAATTTCATAAGACTTATCTTAGGATTTTTCTGCACAAGTCAAAGCAAAGGTTAACGCTTCAGGTTCACGGCTTCCCCATACATTGCATCGGAAACAGTTACAATTCGAGCACCTGCCTGGAAACTTCTCTGATTGGCAATAATGCTACTGAACTCTCCGGTTAGATCAACATTGGAAAGCTCAAGGGAATAAGGTTTTATCTCACCGGTGCCGGCAGTCGTCGGCGGAACAAGCCCATCGTCGATCTGTGCCCCGAGGTCTCCCTTGTTAGAAAAATAACCACCACCCTCCCGGATTAATTTACCGGGAACATTGAAGTTGGTAAGGAAGACTTGCTGAAGTTGCTCGGTTCCATCTTCCATAAGCATGCGAAGAGTTCCATCATTTTCAAAACGGAAACTTTCAACCTTCGTGAGATCTTCTATCTGGAGATCCCCTTTATCCCCCTGAACAATAAACCCTTCAGAAGTTACAAACCGACCCTGGGAATCCCAATTAAAATTTCCAGCTCGAGTAAAAAGGGTTGCATCGGCATCATCTGCTGCCTCTGGATCACGCACTTGAAAAAATCCGTCGCCATATATTGCTAAATCTGTGTCAACACCTGTCTGCTGAATGGATCCTTGTGTGAATTTTCCGGAAATATTTCCCAGTTTAACACCCGATCCGATCTGATGACCAGGGGCTCCACTGGTTTCTGAGTTGTCCGCTTTTAAAAAGGTGTTATAGAAGCTATCGGTGTATTCAGCCCTCTGACCCTTGAATCCGAGGGAGTTTACGTTGGCAACATTGTTGCCTATGACCTCCATCCCCTTGGAGAAGGTCTTTAATGCACTGGCTCCGGTGAAAACTGATTGTAGCATGGCTATTTAATGATTTTGAGGTTTTAAGTTTGAATATTTAAATCAGGTGAATCGATTGTACCCGTTTACTCCTGCTCCTGTGGGAGCTCAACCCGTGTCACGTGGGAGGCATCATGATCGCTGCCATTAACAGTCAGTTTCATTACTCCATCCTTGTGGGTAACTGCCGTGACCAGTCCGTATGTTTCTGCTGATCCTCCACCTTGGAGAGTGACAACCTTGCCAAGGTAGCTCTGTACCGACTGATTCATCTGGGTCTGGAAAAAGCTTTCAAAGTTCTTGTTCAGGGAACTCATCTGATCCAGCGATGAAAAACTGGCCATTTGGGCGATAAACTCCGTATCCTTCATGGGTTCCATGGGATCCTGATACTGCAACTGGGATGTCAGCAGTTTAAGGAAGTCATCCATCTCCATTTGGGATTCCTTTGTCGGTAGATTTCTTTGTGAGGGAGTTACTCCAGTGGGCGTGGACGATGCTACTGTATCGGCGATCATGATTCGTGTGGGTTGAATTTTCTAGATTTGATTAAAATTGGGTCAGCGAGCATTAAGCAGGTTTTGTCCAAGAAAAAGATTCGCTGGTTTTTCTTCCTCTATCCCTTCAAATTCCGGATCATCCAGTGTGATACCACGTTGACCAGCTTCAACTTTTAGTTGGTCCCAGGATTCCTCTAAAGCACTCTTCAGCCCTTTTGAGCGGGTTGAAAACTGGATTTGCATACCTTGGCTACCGCGGACATGAAATCGCACAAGTAATTTTTCGCCGTCAGGGAGGTCAAGTGTCACTCGACTTGTGGAAGTGCTACCTGATTGCTTTAGGCGAAATAATTGATCTGCAAGTTGGCCGATGACTCCGCTATAGAGGCCTGTCTGCCCATTTGAGGCAAGACCTGGTGAATTGGGGGACAAACCATTTAATTGTTGAATATTCTCTGGTTGAACCTGCGGCGCCAACTCTGAGAGGATTGAAGCATCTTTACGCGCAGATTGATTTTGCCCGAAGTTCTCACCTTGAGAATGCTGGGAATTAGTGTTGTCGGGAAAAGACTCTCCTTGTGACTGCCCGCGGGAAAGAGAAGAAATCTCAGACTTAGCTGAATTTGTATTATGAGACGCCTGTTGAAGAGAGGACGCCGGTTTCTCCTTAAGGACTTTCTGCTGAGACTGTTGAACTTCCTTAGAAATGGATTCAAATTTGGCTGCTGCTGCCTGCATTGGAATCTTGGGAGTCGTAACAATGCTTTGTTTCGATATATTTTGAACTGGGACAGCCTTTCCCTTGGTTGCCTCACTAAGATTGAGTTTAGCCACAGGTCTATCAGTTGGCCTGAGTTCCTTTTCGAGTGCCACCCCGGGATTCTCTGTTTTTTGGGAAGGCTTTTGATTAGTGACATCTGATGCAGCAGAATTTAGTGGAGACAAACCCCGCCCGTTAAAATGCCCTTTGCGTGGGGGAACTGTTTTAGTTCCTTTGCCCTCGATGTGTTGCCTAACAGTCTTTTGCTCGCGGGAGGAGAGAAAGCCATGCGTTTGTAAATCTTCATTATCAAGTGGCGAATCTTCAAAGACCGTCTTTTCTCCGGAATTTGAAGCAGACTCCTTATCCAAGATGTATTTCTGAAAAAGGTCCTCATCCGCAACGCCTAATGAATGAGCCTGTCCATCCGTGGTGCCGGGCAAAAATACCCCGCGAGAATCAACAGGTGATTGTTGTAGACGAGTAAGGTTTATGTCCTGAGCAAATGCCATCTCTAAGAAATTGGTTTGATATTATCAAGTGCCGTCATCCGCCCGAAGGATTGCCAGGGTTGGCAGGGGTTTCCTCCACCACAAGGCGCCGTAGTTGCTGGGCCAGAATAGCGGCCAACGCCTTGGAATCATCAGAGGCTTGCTTGCCATCTGTCATCTCCTCAAAAATGGGAGCGATGTCCTTTGGGTCCATGAGATTTAGAATACCAGTGATAGTCGGGTTTGCAAAATTCTCAGGATTGTCCTTGTTCATCTGGAGAAAAAGGGCAACGGCAGCACTCGGGGACAAACTTTCGACGGTTTTGGTCAAATCTACCATTTTAAGTTGTTCGGCTTTCTCCAAAATTATTCGCTTTTGGCGAAAAGCCTCTGCTTTTTGGTCAAATTGATCCTGTAAATTAGTGACCTCAGTCTTGAGAACATCAAATTCTTCCTTTTCCTGCCTGAGACTGTCTCTTATTTTCTCCAAAGCTTCTTCCTTTTCACGGATTTTGGCATCACGTTTTTCCAAGGTGGCCACAAATTCCTTGAGTTCTTCTGTCAATTTACCGGGATATTTAACCGGCCCCATAGGTGCCGAGGCTTCATGCGTCTCATGAGAAGCCCCTATCTTCTTCAGATCTTTCCTGGCAAAAATAACCGCGAGTACAAAAGCTATAGCAAGCGCAAGCAAACTGTAGAACCAAGTAGAGTTTAAGAGCTTCTTCATTTCAGATGTGAACAGGTGTTATTAAAGGATTGTTTGAGACAGAATGATTATTAGCCAAATCTTCGAGAACCTTCTCTTCTGCCTTGAATTCATTGAAAATATGTTCTTCGCGTTTACGTTCGCTGAGCTGATGTAGAACATCGTGTTTACTCTTCAGCTTGAGATAATCCTTGCGACGATCTTCTTCAACGGAACGACGTTCGATAAGCAGGACATTGCTTTCTTTTAACTGTTTTTTTGCATCCTCCAGAGAAGTGTAATAAATGGAATGCATGGACGCAGGGAAATTCTGGAGACGGCGATCCTGAATTTGATGACTGATCGCTTTGATACGCGTTCCAAGTGCCTTACTCTTGCCCTCCTGGCGCAATCTCGAATTCATGGCACCAGCGTAGGCCTGTAAAGCGGTGTCTCGATCCTTTTCCCTGAGCTCCATCAGAAGCTGTAGCCTGTACCGAAAAGGTCTCATCCAAGAATCTCCCCCAGTTCGATAAAGCTGTTAGCACGGCTGAACTTGGTGCCATGAACCTGCCTTAAAAACTCTCGAATCGCAGGAAACTTCTCAACCGCACGATCAATCTGAGCATTTGTTCCGGGCGCATAAGCTCCCACATTTATGAGATCTTCGTTATGACGGTATACAGCAAGGAGGTCTCGAGCCTCAGTAACCAAACGAATTTCCTCCTCACTACAAACATCAAGGTAAAGGCGACTGATACTGTCCAATACATCAATGGCAGGAAATAAATTCGCATTGGCAAGTTTACGACTCAGAACAATGTGACCATCCAATATACTGCGTACAGCATCAGCCACTGGTTCATTCATGTCATCACCCTCCACCAGCACTGTATAAATAGCAGTGATGGACCCGACCTCGCCTGTGCCGGAACGCTCAAGCAACTTTGGCAGCAGACCAAAAACTGACGGAGTATAGCCCCGAGTTGTAGGAGGTTCTCCTACGGCAAGACCTATCTCACGCTGAGCCATAGCCAATCGTGTGACAGAATCCATAAGGAGCATTACATTCTTACCCTGATTACGAAAATCCTCAGCAATGGCTGTAGCTAGGTTGGCCGCACGAATACGTAAAGGTGCCGGTTGATCGGAAGTGGTGACAATAACAACGGATTTACGCATCCCTTCCTCTCCCAAATGCTTGTCAATAAAGTCCTTTACCTCGCGTCCTCGTTCACCAACAAGGGCAATGACGTTAACATCAGACTCAGAATTTCGAGCCAGCATACCCAGTAGAACAGATTTACCGACACCACTACCGGAAAAAATACCCACACGCTGGCCATGCCCTAGAGGCACAAATGTGTCGATAGCCTTCACCCCGGTTTCAAACGGGGTTTCAATTGATTTTCGGCTCATTGGATCCGGTGGTGCATTCTTTAGCTTGCCGGTAGTAGGGGCAAGTAGTCGCCCCTTTCCGTCAATCGGATGCATACGCCCATTCAGAACCCGACCAAGAAGGTTCACCCCGACCGGAACAGCATTATCCTCATGCGAGGAGACAACACGGCAACCGGGATGCAAATCATTAATTTCTCCCAAGGGCATCAAAAGCACTCGATTCTCACGAAACCCGACCACCTCTGCAGGAGCAGACTCACCGCTACGGTCTGATTCAATACGGCAAACTTCACCGAGAGCAACCTCAGGGCCCTCCGACTCAATAACCAAGCCATTAACATTGAGTATTCGCCCGGATTTCTCGCAAGGGTCGGCCTTCTCCAATCGTTCCTCAAGCCAATCAAGATTATCTGAAAGTAAGTCCATCATGTCTTGCTACCCATACTTTCCTCAATTGCCGATAATCGTGTTGCCACACGACCATCAACCAAGCCAAAACGGCTTTCAAGGAGGCAATCCCCTCGTCCAAGTGTGTCGTCCTCGATAAAAGTGACAGACGGGTACTTATCAGCTAAGCCATCGTTATTGTCGCCACCACCAAATAACCCGGAGAGCGCCTGTGAAAAATCCTCATCGGATGACGCAGGATTTGGCTGCGCTTGAGTAACGGTAGCCTGATGAATACCACTTAAAAGTTGAAAGTCTTCCGGATTTAAGCGCAGTTCCAATTTCTCTTCATCTGGCGCCTGGGTCAGGATCGTGTTAACAATGGACTCAACTTGCGATGGTTCCAATTCCAACCCCTCAATTACTTTAGCTGCTGCCATGACAACCAATTTCGGGATACGTTCGGAAATCTTATCTATCATACCTTGGCTTTGATCCACAAGAGAATCGAGAAATTGATCCTGCTTTTGTGACAAATCTTCCCGCATTGCGGAGACTTGTTCCGTCAACCCGGTGAGTGCGTCAAAGCGCCCTTTTTCTAAAGCTGCACGTTCAGTTTCTTCCGCCTTCATAGCGGACACGGGCGTCCCTCCACACCAAGTCACAGAGACGCGTTTGAGCGGGCGGGGAAACCGTACGGATTTATTCGATAAGTCCGCCATCTCCTGTTGCTAAAGAAATTTCTTCATTGGCTTCAAGCATGCGTACCGTCTCAATTATACGAGCACGGGCATCCTCCACGGCTTTACTTGGAACAGGCCCCATAAACTCAAGTTCCTCCTTAAGATTTTCAGCTGCCCGCTTGGAAACTGCGCCAAAGAAAGCTTTTCGCAATTCCTGGGATGCAGGCTTGAGAGCAAGGATAAGGTCCTCGGTCTGAACATCACGGGCAATCTTTTGAAGATCCATGACAGTGAGTGCGATAAGGTCATCGAATGTGAACATCTTGTTCCGAATCGTTTGCGTAAGCTCGGGATCGCGCTCCTCGAGACGCTCCAAAATATTCTCCTGAATGGAACCAGTGACCTTTTTGAGTAACTCTGCAGCTGCATCCGCTCCACCGCCAGAGTGCCAGGGGGAGGAGGATCCGGCATCCGTAAGGCGTTTTATGGAGGTGGCTACACGAGAAATTTGTTCCGAGGTGTAGTCTTCAAGATGAGCAATTCGGTCAACAACCTCATCCTGCTGACTTGTCTCAAGCATGGTAAAAACCTGACCCGCTTTCTCTTTGCTGAGGTTAGCAATAACAAAGGCAATGGTCTGCGCCTGCTCTCGATTGATAAGGCTGTAAATTTGCCTTGCATTCAACTGATCCACACCGTCCATAAGATTGGTGGCACTGCGACCAGGTTCTATGCGATTCAGCATTGTATTTGCCTTGTAGTCGCCACGGGCAATTTCAAGTGCCTCTTGAGCAAACCTAAAGCCACCAACAGACTCCTTGAGACTGTCCCCAATGATTTCAGAGAATTCCTCAAGGATCTTCTCTTGAAGGTCTCTCGGTACATGGGACCATTTATTGATCTCCTTACAGACCATCTCAATCTCACCATCCTCAAAGTTCTTGAGAATCTGTCCGGCAGCGTCGGGCCCCACTACAATAAGGAGCATGGCAAGACGCTGAACCTTTGAAAGTTGATCGTATTCAATTCCAGATACAGCCATTGTAATTCAGGTTTTTCAGGGGTTTGCTGTTACTACTTCGCGTTGACCCATGAGCGAAGTGCGGAACTCACATTGTCTCCACGTTCTTGGATGAGTTCGTTCAAAAGGTCAGGGGTTAATGCAGCTGCGAGTTCTGTCCCTTCACCACCGGAATGGACGGATTCCAAAAGAGCTGCAGCCTCCTCATTATCCAGAGTATCATCAATAATCTCAACTTCCGGTTGGTCTTGAGAACGAAACTTTTTCATGATTTTGAAAAATGTAATTAGAACAGCAATTGCAACTAGCACACCAATAATGGAATTTATGAGAGTCGAGTAACCCTGTACCCATCCGTCTAATTTATCATTAAATGTTGATGGCATCACGGCCTTGGGGAATTCGCGCTCGATCAAGCTGATATTACCATTTGAATATCCGGTTCCTGTTGGGGTCTTCTTAAGCCCTAGAGCATTTGCTACAGTTTCCTTAAGCTCGTCCAAATTATTCTGAAGAGGTTGCCCCAAGGCATTCACCGTTCCGACAATAACAGATGCCGAAATGTATTTTGTTCCACCAGGTTTGCGGACAGTTTCAGTGATAATATTATCAACAATGTAGTCGGTTGTCTGACTCTCCCGATCCTCTTCAGTCTTGGAAATAGGAAGATCATCGACAGTACCCGGGGCACTCCCCCCTCCTGGAAGATTTGGATTGGCACCAATTCCCTTGTCTCCCAATGCACGATCCTGGGTCAGCAGACTATCCTGATCAAGCATTTGCTTTTTGATGATTGTACCGGATTCTTGAGGGTCATAATCTTGGTCGACAATGGTAACGCTGTCCATCTCTAGTTCAACGGAAACCCGAGCTACCACTTTCCCCGCTCCGTAGATTGGCTCAAGCATACTCTCTACTTTCTGACTGTAATCATTTTCAAGTTGCCGAAGAAAACGAGCACTTCCAGTTGCTTCCCCAAGGATACCATCATTGATAAATTTTTCAGAAAGAGTATTACCATGATTATCCACAATAGAAACATCCTTGATATTAACGCCCTCAACCGCATTGGCAACGAGATGACGTATCCCATTAACTGCATTATCCTCAAGAGTCTGCGAACCGGTATCAATCATTACAGAAGCTTTTGGCTTTTCGTTGGGATTGGTCTTGATGAGACGAGTCTCAGGTTCAACTATAAGAACTCTGGCGCGCTTGACTCCATCTAGCGAACTGATCGCCCGTTGAAGCTCACCTTGAATTGCGCGACTTTTATTAATACGCTGCTCAAAGTCACTTACACCCAGTTTACCTGGATTGTTACCGAAAAGTTCAAGACCGACATAGGAGTCACTGGGGATTCCCTGAGTGGCTAGTGTCATGCGTAGTTTGTGAACATTGTCACGTGAAACGCTAATACCGTTACCCGCCGCAGCGACAACGTGCTTGACGCCGGAAGCCTGAACGACACTTAAAACCTTTGCCATATCGTCATCGCTGAGACCTCCATATAGCAACTCCATTTTAGGTTTATTTGCCCAAGTGAGCAAGGCAACGATAATTGCGATGGCACCTGCAGAAGCAACACCAATGGTGATCTTCCGGCTCGTACCGAGTCCGACCCAAAAATCCTTTATTTGATTCAAAATATTCATGACCAATCAAACTCCAAGATTAAACACTCATACGAAGGAGAGTCTGGTAAGAATCAGTAAGCTTGTTACGAACTTCCAGCATCAGATTAAAGGCAACCCCGGCTTCCTGCATAGCAACAGTAGCCTCATGGATATTATCGCTCTTACCAAGAATGATGTCTTGCACCGCCTGTTTTGAGTGCTTATTCTTCGCATCAACGCCCTTGACAAGACCTTCAAGCATTTCACCAAAACCAGGGGCACGCTCAACTTTAGGAGTCGAGAGATGTTCATGGTATGTGCGACGGACATGGTCTACAGCAATTGATGAAGCTTCACCAGTACGAACATGGTCGACCTGATGCTGCTTGGATAATTGTTGTATGGTACGCTGCAGATCGCTCTGCTGGGCGTCCAAGGAAGTTATTTCAGTTAGGATGGCCATTGTATCTATCTATCCTTTTATCTTCGATTGGGTTTAATTTGATTGTATCTAATATCTATCTAAATTTACCGGCCGAGGTTAATGGCCTTCATTGCCATTTGCCGGGCAGTACGTGCTACAGAAAGGTTTGCCTCATAGGCTCGGGAAGCGGAAATAAGATCCACCATTTCACGGGCAACTTCGACGTTAGGCATTTCAACCATCCCCTCCCCATCGGCATGTGGATGATCAGGGTTATAAATCTTGCGGCCTGGAGTCGTGTCATCAAAGACATCATCAACTCGCACACCGTTATGGCGGGCATCATAGCCTAGATTCTTCTTGGAATGATTGAAAGCAACAGGCTCCTTCGCTTCATCAATCAGAGCCTCAAAAGCAACGAGCTTCCTTTTATATACGCCACCATCGGAATCACGTGTGGTGTGGGCATTCGCTATATTCTGCGCAACGACGGATAAACGGACCTTTTCGGCAGCCAAAGCATTGCCTGTGGCTCGGATTCCAGGGATTAGATTCATGTGTGAACTCATAGGATGAAATGTGCTATCTATATAATTACTATAGGAGAGATTGGGTTAGGAATGCCCTTTAATCGCCTTGTTCAATGTTTTGATATTTCCACCGATATATTCAGCTAGAAAATTGTAGTTAAGCGCGTTGCGATTGGCCTCGAGAAGTTCCTTGTCGAGTTCAACATTATTGCCGTCAAGGCGAATAGGCTTGGTTCTTCTATCAATCTCCGTACGAATAGGGAGATTCTTCATCCGAGTCTTATCCCCACGAGAAACTGCACTATTTAGTTCTTTCTCAAAAGTGGCAGGCAAGTCACGACGCTTATATCCCGGAGTTTCGGCATTCGCGATATTATTTGCTAGTGCCTCGTGTCGAAGATGTGTTGCATCCAACATCTTCTTGGAAAGAGTGTAATTTTCAGCTGCATAGAGATTTTCTAACATGATGGCGCACACAATGCATCCTTCGTGCCAATTTCACCGCATCAGCTGCAATATATGTGTCCATATGCTTTCGACGCCGATTTTTCTTAAAAAGTAAATGTGACGCCGAAGAAATGTGGTACTTTTTTCCGCAATTGAGAGATAACAATAAGAATGCAGGCTTGCCCTCCTTCACCAGTAAGCATTTTCTGTAGATTAATCATATTTTTGAGCGCATGAGGTTCCCCGATTTTAAACCCTGCCTTTTCGTTGTTGCGGAAAATGGAGAGTTACTCAGTCACGAACCTCATATTGAGGAATGGTTGGGTAACCGTTCAATATCGGTCAAAGGCCAATCCTACAAGAAGTTACTGACTATGATTAGTCCTGCGTGGGAAAGCATACTGCCCCATAGTCCGATTCAACTTCCTCCATCGCTGTTTTTACCATGGGAAATCCCTGAAGAAGGAGAACCCCTCTTCGGATTAAATTTAAGGCAAATCAGTTACGAGGACACCTATTTCCTGACCTTAAGTTCAGAGCTATCTAGATCTTGGGCAGACGGCAAAGGAGAATCAAGTAAATCGCCACTTCCAGATGCACTACGCACTCTTTCATTGCGAGCAACCAATGCTGAGACACGACTGGAAACATATATGGCCAACTTCCCTGGAACATTTTTCTCCCAGCGACCAGACCTATCCTTTAATTATCTTGGACAAGGCGCAGAGGAGTTGCTGTTCCAATCACCAGAACCTCTATATAAAAACGGAGGTCTCTTTCTAAATGCCTTGTCAGTACAAGATAGGGATCGCTTTGTAGACTCCTTACGCAGTAATTCTGGAACTTCTGAAAGATTCAGTATTACATATCGCATACGACACCCAGACTCCGGCGAAGTTCGATATATCTTAGATGTCCGGACGGCCCTTCAAACACCTTCCGGAATGTTGATTGGATACGATGGAGTCTGGCTTGATGTGACAAGACAGGCCATTGCAGAAAACCGACTATCCGACACCGTATGGAAGGAGAACCTAACCCATTTGACTAATGGACTGGCTCACGACTTTGGAAACCTAATGGCTGGAATCTATTCCGTGACAGACATGCAGTTGTCAAACATTCCTGTTGATGCTCCAATGCATGAACTTTTATCACATATCAAAGGGAGTTCCTTGCAGGCCCAAAAGTTGGTCCGGAGAATCCTCGATCTGCATAAAGGCAAGGAAACAGAGAAATCCTATCATGATATGCGTGAATTAGTTGAGGATCAGTTGGATTTGTGCAAAATACTGGTGGCACGAACTACAAAAATTGAACTCTTGGTTCCCAAGGAATCTCTTCCTGTACACATTGACGAATTTACTTTCCGCCAAACCATCTTAAATCTCACTATAAATGCAAGAGATGCAATGGGACCTGAAGGGTTTATCCAGATTACTCTCCGCCGGGTAGAAAAAGGTGCTGAAATGTCTGGAGAATTAAAGCAGCCAATGGGACCGGCTCCTAGTCACGGAGTTGTGCTCGCTTTCTCTGATACAGGATGTGGTATCTCAACTGATATTCTTGGTAAAATATTTCAGCCATTTTTCACAACCAAGGAGTCCGGAAAAGGGTCCGGGTTTGGACTCTACAATGTAAGGATTTTTGCAAACCAACATGAAGGTAAAATAGGAGTTGCAAGCGTCCCCGGTAATGGGACTACGTTTTATCTGTATCTCCCAATCGTCGAAGAATAAGTTGGTCTCAAACAATTAGCCACTATAGTTGCCCCCCCGACTATAACACATGGCATCAAACCTGCTCTGTGGGGATAAACCTAACCAATAGATTTTCTACTGAGGGGAAGCTGAATAGAAGCAAACACAAAATGGCTAATCCTTTAAATCACAAGAGACAATGAATCCATTACTGACATCCGCACTCCTTTCCACTGGCCAAAAAGTGATAGACCACTGCTTAAATAAAGTGGACAAAGAATCCACTGAAGGAGAAGCATTTGCCAAGGTTCTTAATGAAAAAATATCGAAATCTTTCGATATATCTCGATATATGTATGACAACGGACTGGAAACCCCCGAGGAAGTAGTTCAGCATATTCAAGAATTAAAAGACAATTTGACCACCAGTAGGGAGATGCAAAATACAGAGCTGCCCCACCAAAAACCGGAAGCGATAACGATTGTAAGGGGAGATGATGGTTTCATCGTAAGGAACGGCGATTTAGAGGTGGTTGCACCAGAAGGATCCCATGCCCAAGAATTGGCTAAGACCATTCACCATCTTGAAAGTTGGCTGCAAAATCGATAAGGATATGTAACGCCGATTCAGAGGAGAGATTTACCTCACCGCTCACGCTAAGGTAACTTTTTGACAGATGAAACAGCCAAACAACTCTGCGACACTCGCAAGGTTGAATGAACGCATTGGGAATCTACCAAAGAATTATCTTAAAAAGCTCAAAGAATGCCCTAAACTCGCTTCGCTTCACAGCATTTATGAAGCTCTGGGTTCGTTGCTGGAATCGGACCATGCCTATCTTTCGCAAATAGCAGAACTGATCGGAAGGGACCCTCCACTGACTTCTCGTCTCCTCAAACTGGTAAACTCCATGCTTTACGCAATGGATCAACCATGTGCAAATATTGAAGAGGCGACTTTAGCTGCAGGGCTCGACAAAATAAGCGAGCTAATCCTTTCAACTCCAGTTATCGAGGACCTCCAACACCTACAGCAAGCTGATTCGGAAATAGAATGGACGCAATTCTGGAAACACAGCATTGCCACCGCAATTCTCTCCAGGGAAATTTTTGAACACCGAAAAGAAAGTAGTCGAGGGGATGTGGACTATATTGCCGGGCTGATACACAATGTGGGTAAGATTATTCTCGCCCTTTTATTTCCAGAGAATTTTGCAACACTCAATTGTAAGCCGTACAAAAATAAATTGCAAGAAACAGAGGCTGAGTACAAAATAATAGGTGCGGACCATGCAGTTCTTGGCGCATATTACCTATATGCGAATCATTTTCCAGTGAAGATCGTAGAATCCACATTTTGCCACCCCAGACCTTCTCAAGCGCTTGACCAACCGGATCTTAGCGCCACCGTGCAACTCGCATCAAATTTAGCACGACTAGCCGGAATCACAGGGATAGAAAAGCTTCCTCAACCCAAATGGGAGGACATCGAGGAACTTGAAGGATGGTCAATACTCTTTAAGAAAGATTCATCCCATCACCTCCAAGACACACTGAATCCCACACTCGAACAACTTAGCTTCTTTCTTGATAGCATGGTTTGATCAAGTTTTGGCGATGCTAGGGTTGCTAAGTTAGGGGCAGGAAAACCTAAAAAAACGACAACTAATTCCTTTCCCTGAATCGATCCCAATACGAAGCGATGTCATGCATCGAGGACATCGACCAACATAAGCATCCCCTTTGTTATTTTTGTATATTCTACCGTAAATCCCACAATTAACAAATTGTACTCCAAGAAACGGCTTTGCACTCTGAGATCGATCAGTCTGTGATGATTCATGCATAACAGATTTTACGTGTTTTAGGTTAGGGAAGCTTAATTATTTATCCTTCTCACTGCGTCGAACAGCTTTTATTAAGGAAGGGTCCACATTGGCTTGAACATTCAAGCAATGGGTATTTCTAAAAATAGCAGAAAGCCATGATTTCTTACCAGGTTTGTCTTTAAATTCATTACCGGAATGGGACGCAAACCGCTCGGAATACAACTGAAAGTTACTTTCCAGTTCATCAGTAGCTGCAGAAATCTGGCCCAGCATCTCGTTGATACTGATCGTAGACTGTCTGACAATAATGGCGTCCAAATCATCGGGGCTCTCGGCTTGTATAATTCCCCCAAGCATCTGAGTCAAATTTAGCTGGCGAATGAACACCTTGCCAAGACCATCTGGAAAATAAAAGGGGATTCGTGATTCCTTACTGTCAGTACAATTAAATGTGGCATAACCATTGAATTGAGTGTCGCCCAGTAATATCAGATCCAATTGAAGTGATTTAAGGGCCTTCCGGCGACGAACCCCTGTCCGAGATTTGTCGAGGAGGTCCTCCACTCGGCCAAGAACATTTCTAACAGAGTCCAGTGCACTGCCTTGAACATGGAGATAGGTCAGCCCCTGCTGGAGAGGCGCCTCTATTTGCTCACGGCTCTTCAGAGGTATTTTACGTGATCGATTTGTGCGATATAGCCTTTCTAGTTCTCCCCGCGAAACAGGTGGTCCATTAAGAAGTTCGTCAGCCTTTTTAAGGACGACCTCAACGTCTAGGTTAAATTCATTTGTCTCTTCCTTGGCCATGGGTCTGCTAAATCTGTCTAGTATCTCATTATAGCATCTCACCAGTTAATTCATTCATGATATCTGATGAATATTGAATATTTCTGTAAAAATGTAAAATAAAGCTTGGAAAAGCAACGGCAATTAGCGAAGCAAAGCAAGAATTGTTCTCAATTACACATCAATTAGAAAATTTATGAAATTTTCGAACCCGAACTTCGAGCAGAAAATCCCAATCGTGCCGGTCACTCTTGTGGGAGTAATTCTTGTTATAATGTTTCCTTGCCTATTTATTGTAGAGAACATTCCAATCGGGGGGAAAGAGTATCCCAAGGATATTTTAAATTTGTTCTTCGGTGGATTAATAGCAATCACACTACTGCTATCCGGGATTTGCGTGTCTATGTGGCCTGCAAAAGCGCCACCAAACAAACAACGACAATTCCACAAACGCTATAAAATACTACCCCCATTACCCATATTGAGTGAGCGCCAGAGGCGACCAAAGAAATTAGCAAAACCATTGGCTGTTGAATCGACTTATAAGGAAACAAAACCAAGAGACAAATTGGTACCATTTCACAAATGGACAACTCTGCGACTTTTCCCAGGCAAAGAATCAGACAGGCAGGACTCCCTTCTTGACCTAATTTCAAACGCGGTTCTACTGATTGACAACGAAGGCAAGATTCTGGAAACAAATTGTTCTGCTGAAAAAGTACTGGGGTGGAGCAGTCAGGATATGCGCGAAACCCCAGTCACAGACATACTTCCCAAACTGTTCCCAGATGCAGAAAACGAAGCTGCTTTTGAAAAATTCTCGTTTCGAGGGACCCAGTCTGAGGTTTTTGGAATCTTGCGCGAAACCTTCTGTATAAATAAAGATGGCTTAAGAAAAAACGTAAAGTTGAGGATGAGCAAGCAAGAGGCATATGACACTCTGGTTATTGCAATTGAAATTCTACAATCGTCTAAAGAATAATATCTCTTAGTTTACCGGCCAGTTCTACGAACCGGAAATTTCACTTGACCCTCTTGAGAATGCATAAGATTAAATATTTCAGCGTTAGTTAGCTGAGTAACCCCAAATATAAACCTATACGCTCAAACTCTCGTCACTCATGGACATCGACGATAAAAACAAGGACATAAACAGGCTCTTCAATTCAGAGGAGTCAGTGAACACTCGGAAACAGTTTCTCGATCACATCGAAAAGTGGTTATCGCATCACACAAACCAAAACGATGATGATCTGACTGGACTTGCGGTATTGCTTGCAGATGGGGTCATTGACTTTACTCAAATTGATAATGATGATCTGCAAACCTATCCGGGTATAAGAGATAGCCTGAATCGTGCATTTAATTTTGCTAGCAAACAATTTGAAATGTACGATCAGCGTCTTGACACGCTCCATTCAAAATTCTCCAAGGACTTTGAAGACCTTGACCTTCAGATAGTGACTGACAAAACCGCATTTCGTGGCTATCTGCGGAGTTTAACATACGCAGAAGAATACTATTTCATTAGTAGAAAATTGAAGAAAATTCATGACTCTGTCGGCACCTGAAAACGATTGCTAACAAATTAGTCTTTTGGGGAATTTTCATGGCCCGCATTGCGGGCTTTTTCATAGTCATTACATTTGTAGGAGAAATTACTATTTTTAAAATATAATGATATCTATTTCGAAGTGACATTTAAATCTTAAAACATTCAGATGAAAAAAACACTCAATTTTGCTGTATTATCTGGCGATGGGATTGGTCCTGAGGTCATGGATGTTGCCCTCAATATCCTAAAGAGAACCGGTATCAGTTACGGCTTTGAAATTGAATTCAAGTGTAGCGACGTTGGAGGCATCGCAATCAATAGCCACGGTAAAGCGCTCCCTGAAACCACTCTGGAAGACTGTCGTCAACGTGATGCCATATTGTTTGGTTCCGTCGGTGGTCCTGAGTGGGAAAGCCTTCCCCCGAATGAACAGCCTGAACGAGCGGCACTTCTTCCACTAAGAAAATTATTTAGACTGTATGCAAATATTAGGCCCGGTTGCCTCTTCCCTGAATTAACGGGGCTTTCGCCGGTCAAGACAGAAATAATCCCGAATGGGTTGGATGTCGTCTGTATTCGTGAGCTCACCGGAGGCATTTACTTTGGGTGTCCCAAGGAAACCACCGAGCTAGATGATGGAGATATCAAATCTGTCGACACCATGGTCTACCATAAGTCTGAAATCGAACGTATAGCTGAAGTAGCTAGAATCACTGCCAGCAATCGAGCAAAAAAAGTTTGTTCCGTGGATAAGGCAAACGTATTAGAAACTTCTATCCTTTGGCGCAATACAGTTAGCGATTATTTTAAAAAAAATGCTCCGGATATTAACCTAAATCATATGTATGTTGATAACGCGGCAATGCAACTTGTCCGGAATCCGTCACAATTCGATGTCATACTCACAGAAAATATGTTCGGAGACATATTGTCTGACGAGCTAGCTGTAATCTGTGGTTCTCTAGGCATGCTATCTTCTGCCAGTTTGGGCACTACAAAAAACTCTTTAGACCACCCTTTTGGCCTGTTTGAACCCGCAGGGGGAACTGCTCCAGATATCGCAGGGAAAGATTTAGCCAACCCATGCGCACAAATTCTTAGCGCTGCGCTAATGCTCCGTTACAGTTTCGGACAAGAACGTGCAGCAAAGGCCATTGAAAATGCCGTTAAGCAGACTATTGCAGATGGATTTCGTACTGGCGACATAGCTGATGGGGGTCATAGTATCGGAACGAAGGAAATGGGGAGGGAAATCGCTGAGCGTATCATCTGATACCCCGCCACCCAACCCTTCTCGAAATTTGTGCAAAAAGGACTGATGCTTAGTACCTCGGAAATCAGACAGTCATTCCACGACTTTTTTGAAGAGAAGAGTCACAAGATCGTATCCTCCGCATCATTACTTCCGACTTCACCGAATCTTCTATTCACGAATGCAGGGATGAATCAATTTGTCCCCTATTTTATTGGAGAAAGAAAGAGCCCAGACAAGCGGGTCGCCGATACTCAAAAATGTATTCGTGCAGGTGGGAAACATAATGACCTCGAAGATGTAGGGCTAGACACTTACCATCACACATTCTTTGAGATGCTAGGAAACTGGTCTTTCGACGATTATTTTAAAAAAGAAGCCATTGAGTGGGCATGGGAGCTAATTGCAGAAGTGTGGAAATTCCCCAAAGAACGTCTCTATGCAACAATCTACAAGCCTGCAGAAGGTGATCCAGCAAACGAAGACGATGAGGCTCGCAGGCAGTGGACGACCATTTTCCAAAGGAATGGACTGGATCCCTCAAAACACGTCCTCACCGGAGGGAAGAAGGATAACTTCTGGATGATGGGCGAAACAGGGCCATGCGGGCCATGTAGCGAGCTACATGTTGACCTGACCCCAAAGGGGGATACCTCCGGTGCCCTAGTCAATAAAGACTCTCCCTACTGTATTGAAATCTGGAACCTTGTTTTCATTCAATTCAACGCAGAGCCTGACGGAACCTTTTTTCCACTGACTCAGAATCATGTAGATACCGGCATGGGGCTCGAGCGAGTTGCTGGAATCCTTGCCACTACTGAAGGATTTACCCGTTTTGATAGACCTCCGTCAAATTACGATAGCGATATATTCCAGAAAATCTTCTCAAAAATCAATGAACTGGGCGCAGCACCTTATGGTGGGACAATGCCACTAAATTCGGCCAATCTAACCCAAGATGAATTCCATGATTGCGCTTTCCGAGTATTGGCTGATCACATACGAGCCCTTACATTTTCAATCGCTGACGGTATTCTCCCTGGAAACGAAGGACGAAATTACGTACTCCGCCGAATTATCCGACGTGCCCTCATGTACGCACGAAAGCTAAAACTACCAGATGGATCTTTTTCTAAGCTTGCACCCACTGTAATCGAAACAATGGGGGATACTTTTCCGGAAATTATCAATCAGCGAGAAATAATCTGTAAAGTTCTGCAATCTGAGGAGAATTCCTTTGGGAAGACACTCAAGAAAGGGCTCCAACTCTTAGATAGGATCGCCAAAGAAGGCAGCAGGAAGATTTCCGGCGAAGATGCATTTACCCTCTATGACACCTATGGATTCCCTCTCGATCTAACACAGTTGGTCGCAAGGGAAAAGGAATTGGATGTGGATGTGAAAGGCTTCCGTTCTCAAATGGAAAAACAACGTGAACGCGGAAGGAAGTCACAAAAAAAACAAGTTGTTACTATGGTCTCAGCCACAGGTAAAGCGACAAAATTTACCGGTTTTGGCCAAGAGAACTTAAGGGATTTTGATGCAAAGATCGTTGGAAATCTCTCCGATGACCGAGGCAATTTTCTTATACTCAACCAAACTCCTTTCTATGCAGAAATGGGTGGACAAGTTGGTGATTCCGGAGAAATAAACATTGGAGGCAAAGTATTTCACATCGCCAAAACAATAAGAGATGCATCCGGTCGCCATCTACATCAAGTAGACGCACCAATTACCGAAGATGTCATCGACAGGAGGGTGGTCTGTTCCGTTAGTAGCGAAAGGCGCCAAGGGATACAATGCCATCACACCGCAACTCATTTGCTAAATTGGGCACTTCGCCAGATTCTAGGCAACCATGTAAAGCAAGCCGGTTCACTGGTAGAAAATAATCGATTAAGATTTGATTTCTCACATTTCGAACCCATTGATGCAAAAACTCTAATAGAATTAGAGAAAGCAATCAATCGCATTATCATCCAAAATGTATTAATCAAAACGTTCGAAACTGGCTTTGACGAAAAGCCCAAGGACGTGATTGCTTTTTTTGGCGATAAATACGGCGATAAAGTGCGGATTGTAGATATTGGAGGATTCTCCAAGGAATTATGCGGTGGTTGTCACGTTCGCAGAACCGGTGAACTTGGTTTCTTCAAAATCATTTCGGAAACTGGTATTTCAGCCGGCACAAGACGAATTGAGGCTATTACGGCACACACCGCCCATTCATTGGCTCTAGATGCCTTCCAGACAATCAATGAATTCTCCAGATTGTTGAATTGTCAACAGAGGGAGGCTGAACAGCGACTGGAAACCTTCATTGAAGAACGGGGCGAAATAGAAAAGCAACTGAAGGCATTACAACAAAAAGAAATGTCTCAAAAAGCAGCTGATCTTGGTGGTCAAGTTCAAGGATTTGAAGGACTTAAATTAATTATCAATTTTGTAGAGGGCAAGACCCCTAAGGAAATCCAGTCTATTGCAGTAGGCACGTATAAGAATACTTCCGCTGATATCCTCGTCCTCGGAGGCACATTTAACAAAAAGATCTTTCTCAATGTACTTTGTTCTCAAAAGGCTATCTCAAAAGGCTTTGATGCAGGGGATATTCTTAAAGGTATTTTACAAAAGGTTGGCGGCAATGGAGGCGGCAAAGCTGATTTTGCAACCGGTGGAGGCAAAGACAATGGTGATCTGGCTAAAGTCCTTGGGATTGCTCGAGGAGAACCCTCTTCCCTTAAAAACAGTTGACCCCGACTAAAATTTCCCCTGTTCAAGTAATGCAATCAATTATTACGTGCGTTTGATTAATTGATGGATGTAAAATATAAACGCAGCACTAAACCAATAAAATGAACATATATATAGGAAACCTATCCTACAACATAACAGACCAAGATCTTCAAAAGCTTTTTGAAGAATATGGAAAAGTTGACAGATCCAATGTCATAAGTGACCGGGAAACCGGCCGCTCCAAAGGATTCGGTTTCATCGAGATGCCTGATCAATCCGAAGGACAAAAGGCAATTGAAGAACTAGACGGTCAGGAAGTTGATGGACGGAATATTCGTGTGAATGAAGCCCGCCCAAAAGAAGATAGACCTCGTCGGGATAATTGGTAATTAAGCTAACACGCATTTTGCCCGTTAAAATTATTAAGGACGGGAACCAGACCTTGCCGATTGTATAAACAGAATCGCTACCTAATGTATTGCAATATCTGGGCAGAGAAAGCAGGTAAATCCAATTCGATTGAATAAGGTGGTCTATCAGTGCCCGCAACCACTGTGGCACATTGATCCTCGCATAGTGTCCCACCATATAGAGTTGAAGAGGAATTAATTTCCACTTTCCACGAACCTTTCTCAGGTACACCAAATAACTTAGTTTGGCAACTAGCTCCAAAATTGAAAGCAAACAGCTTCACTTCGCCTGGTAAATTCCCCCGGCGTAGAAAGGCGAGAAGATTCCCCGAATCATCATCTAGGTCGAGAAACTTAAATGCCTCGGCTAGTGAATCAGTTTCGTGAACAGTAGATTCTGTTATATAGATGTGATTTAAATCACGAACAAGTTGCTGTAATCCTTGATGAATTGAGGATTCGAGAAGTTCCCATTGTAAACTACTATTAACTGCCCATTCTGCAATTTGGCCAAACTCCCCTCCCATAAAAAGAGTTTTCTTTCCTGGCCACCCCCAGAGTAACACGAAGAGGCTCCTCAAATCAGAGGCCTTGGTATCCAAGGTTTCACCTCCTGCCATCTTCATGATAAGAGATTTTTTTTCGTGGACAACTTCATCATGAGAAAAAACCTGGATAAAATCTTCAGTGAATTGGTAATTCCTACAGTGTATCAATTTATCTAAAGAGGCTGGTCGTTTAGCAGGAGGAGTTTCAAAAAACTGAAGCACATCGTGCATCCAGCCAAGATTCCACTTAAAATGAAAGCCAAGAGATTCTCCTGGTTGAGCTGTTGTAACATGTGGAAATGCAGTGGATTCCTCTGCGATGGTTATCGCTCTAGGGAAAAATCTTCGAACAGCTGTGTTTGTCTGCTTTAGAAAATGAATTGCTTCAAGGTTTTCCCGACCACCATATTTATTGGGCTCCCAATCTTCACCTCGAGAATAATCAAGGTAAAGCATAGACGCCACAGCGTCAACGCGGAGACCATCCATATGGAATCGGTCCAACCAAGCAAGGGCACTACCCATAAGAAAACTTCGAACCTGCGGTTTTGTATAATCAAATACCCATGTGCCCCAGTCACGGTGTTCACGCTTCCATTCTTCTTCATACTCATAAAGATGGTTCCCGTCAAACCAGCCCAGAGCGAAACCGTCCTTGGGGAAATGAGCAGGGACCCAGTCGATAATTACACCGATTTGACGGCGATGTAATTCACAGACAAGGTGCATAAGGTCATGTGGATTGCCAAATCGATGGCATGGCCCATAGTAACCGGTAATCTGATAGCCCCAGGACTCAACAAGGGGATGTTCATTTAATGGAAGAAACTGAACATGAGTAAACCCCATGTCCTGTAAATAATCACCAAGCACTGGGGCCAGTTCTCGATAACTCATTCCACGCCGGAGCCATGATCCTAGATGGACCTCGTATATCGAGATTGGGACGGAACCCCAATCTGCGTTTATCTCTGAAAACCAATCAGTATCCTGCCAATTAAAACCGTGTAGGTCATAAAGGATGGACGCATTGTTTGGAGGTCCTTCAGAATATACGGCCATAGGGTCACCTTTTTCCAAGAACTCTCCATCCTTAGTTTGGATTTGAAACTTGTATTTGATGCCAGTTGACAAATGTGGAATGAAAATCTCCCAGACTCCTGTGGATGCGATTGGACGCATAGCATGGGAAATGGCTGACGCATAAGGAGGGAAAAAATTAAGCGTCACGGCACTTGCCCTTGGTGCCCACAAAGAAAATGACCAGCCTTGGGTTCCATCCAAATTAAATGGTCGCGGACCCATTTTTTTAAATATCCATGGATCTCCATCATTGAGAAAATCGAAAAGATCTTCTTCCTTGACGGAAGGTGGAAAACGAAAGTTGTCCCTGGGAATATTTGCCATGATTGAGATTACGCAATCTAAGTGTGGTATGGACAAGATTCAATATCCAGTAAAATTATAGGTAATAAATACTTGTTCCCGAGTGAATCTTTATCCAAACATGGCCCTGTATTGAATAATTTAAGAAAAAGTTTCATCATATTCGTTCTCCTACTATTCGGATGCAATAATGGACATGCACAAGCGAAGTTGACTGCAGATGATATAATATTATCGAAGGGGGCTCAGGTAGCCACTGGAAACGCTGAATTAAAGGACCAAGCAAGATTACTTCGGGCAGATAAAATCAGCTACAAGGGAACCACGGCTAATGCTGCGGGGAATGTAAGTTTCACCCAAAAGGGGCTAAGGATTGTCGGAAAGTCCCTAAAATATAATTTGGGAGACGGAAGCTTTTCGGGTAGCAAACTAAGGGTGGGGAAATGGCCTGTTTACATCGAAGCAGAGGAACTATCCGGTAGTCCAAGACTTTACGAAGCACGCGATGCCATATTTTATTATGGAGAGCCAGAACGATTCTCGCCCAGAATCCATGCAGGCAAATTGGGATACCACCCAGAAGCAGACCGCTACTTTGTGGAAGACGCACGGTTTAAGCTGGGAGACTACACAATCTTTAGTCTTCAAAGTGGTAGTTACTCCACGACAAAATACCCTTTTGACTTCATTGGTGAAGCCGGCAACAGAAAAGCTGTTGGGACCTATGCCATACTTGAACCATCTTTGTTCCATGGAAAGGAGTTTCGATTAAAACCGAGTATAGAACTGTATGAGAAACGAGGAATTCTCTTGAAGCCATCGTTTAAATTCCTTCGCGAAGACAATAATCTTACGCAAAGTGACCTTTCACTATCTTGGATTCGCGATCAATCCGATGAACCTCCCCTTTATGCGAAGACTTTACCAGATGATCGCTATCACTGGAAATGGGAGCATGAACACATGGTTGAAGGAATTGTTCACGCCAAGGTGAAAGTAAGCTGGCTAAGCGATGCAGATTTCCTGCGGGATTTTAGGCCTAATATGTTCAGAGATGACTTTGATGATGATAGTTTTGCTGAAGCTAGTTATAATCGCGATAACTTCATACTATCTACCATGGCTCGACTACAGCCCAACGACTTCTCTCAATTCCCTCAGAATTTACCGGAAATCAGAGGTGACCTACTGGCTAATCCATTGGGACAAACTGGATTTATACAGCGTGGACATGCTGCCCTTGCTTGGCTTCGAGATGATGAAGCGAATCTGGAAAACCGCAGGTTTGATGCATATTATGGAATCAGTTATGATTGGCCTACTGCATCGTGGTTCTCACTATCACCACTAGCAGGGACTCGACTGACTAAATATTTCAAAAATGAGACCCACGCAGAAGATTACACTCGGTTGATTAGCGAAATTGGCATAGACGCAGAAGCCTTTGGCTACGCAGAGTGGGACTACGCTAATCCAATATGGGGTATCAATGGGTTACGACATATCATCAAGGGAGTTGCCAAATATCGCTATATTCCAGAGGCCAAAAATGGAGTCGGTAAATTTTCTGCAATTGAGAAACGAATTATCGAACATAATATGCCGTTGCTGGGCCTAGGTACGATCCCGAATCTTGACGACCTTGGAGAACTGCATGCAACGCGTCTCGGATTTGAAAACAGACTAGAAACTCGAAGCTCAGAATACGGAAGCCGGAGACTGGCGGGGCTGAATGTATATCAGGACATACTGCCAAGTCGTAACTCAGGGAAGCTGGACAACTTATATTTTAGCGGGATTATCTCTCCATCGAATTGGTTGGACTTGGCCCTAACGGCAAAAGTGCCTTCAAACTCGGGCAAGATTGACAGACTAAGTTCAGAAATAATCCTGCGTGATGGAGATAGGATGAAAATGAACCTAACAAACGAATATTTATTGAATGGCAATCGGCAGAACCTACTTTTTACCACCTATAAGTTCAACAGAAATAATCTTTTGGCAGCGGGTCTTCGCTATGATGCAAAGAGAAACGACCTGACGGAGCAGTCGTATACCTGGAGTACAACACTGGGCAAACTATGGGTTGCCGAAAATAGTATCACACTTCGCAAAGGAGACTTAAGAGAATCTGATTTCACCTACAGAGTGGGTCTTCATCTGAACAGTTTCTAGACCAATCATTTGTTAATAATTATAACAGCCTTTGGCCTTTACTCAATGTGATCGGGACAGTATGAATATACACAAAAGAATACGATCCAAGTATCCCTCGGCCATCTTAAAGACGAATATTCAATGAACCGCATAACTCCCATATCGAAAGAAAATGCCAACACACACCTAATCGGCATTGGATTGGACTGTGAAGACGGGCACAGTCGCGTCACCGGCGCCGAAGAATTCTCCATCATTGGTGGTTCAGAGAAAACGCACGAATGTATGACAGAGACGATTTGTAAGACAATGGAGGATTTAAAAAATAATGGTAAGACCCTACGAAATGTTGAAGAAAACCAACTCAGGGATATGCTACAAAAGAATATACCAGATTGACTAAAGGCTGTTCCCATCTGATCTAAAATTGTAAAACCATTGAGCTTAAAAAAGCCAGCTCCTATCGGCACTCCGCCGACCAAAAAGGCTCCTGTCACCAAGAAGTCGCCATTTGCCGTATCCAAGATACCTGGGGGGAAAACTGTCTCTAAGGTGCCTGGCACGCCATCAAAGGCTCCCGCACCTCCCACAAAAGCTGGAATTAAACGCCCGATTCCGGGACCTCCAGGAAAAGCGCCGCTAACAAAAGTGCCTGCAAACGTTGCAGATTCTACAGCCAAGGGTGCATTGCCAGCATCAAAATCACTTTCACCACCTTCTCCGACTGGCATTAAAAAGCCAAACATTGAGCCTCAAGCAAAAGCTGCAGCTAAAGGAGTCGGCATTAAAAAGCCAGAAACTATTGGAGGCGCAACTGTCACCCCACCAGCAAAAGGGAAAATGGGGGCATCAAAAGTAACTCAGTCCCCTTTCTCTCCGAAAAAAACAACAGGCTCCGGACCACCACCCAAGGCAATATCCAAAGGACCACCATCAAAAAAAGGAGCGGCGGCAAAGCGTCCGATCCCAGATACAGATAAAAGTTCAGGTGGAGGTTTAATGGGAATACTGATGTTGATTTTTGACCTACTGGTATTTGGTGCAGCAATTACCTTTGCCCTTCTGACCTACATGGAAATCTCTGTTTTCAAATAGAACCAGCCAATTATGGCATATAATTAAACTATAAAATTATCATGGCCGGACTTACCGAACTAAATGCATCCACATTTAAAGAAGCAATATCTAATGCATCCAACCCGCTGGTGATCGACTTCTGGGCACCATGGTGTGGTCCCTGTAAGGCTATTGGGCCTATTCTTGAAGAAATTGCAGAAGAACTGGGTGACAAAGCACAAATTTGTAAAGTGAATATAGATGACAACCGCGACCTCGCAGTTGAACTGGGTATTCAGTCTATACCGACTCTTTATTTCTATAAGGACGGTGAAAAGAAAGCGGAAAAAGTTGGTCTTGTCTCCAAAGCTGAACTCATCACAACGATTCAGTCTCTTTAGAACGGGCTGATTAGCTTAGGATTCCGATACAAAGAAAGATTCCAAATGCCGGAACCATTATTGATGTTGTATTCAAACAGGAACTAAATTCCTGAGGTGTCACTGCCTTATCCAGTTTATGGGAAACACGCATGCCAATTATGGTGAAAATCAACATTGGTAAGACCCAAGTACGAAGGTGTATGATTTGCATATATGCACAACAAACACAAGAACCCACCGTTTGAAGCCGAAATTGCCAAAGGCTGAACTTCCGGCCAAATCTTACAGCAAGGGTCTTCTTGTTGCTTCGGCAGTCTTCTTCAACATCCCTGTAATTATTTACAACCAGAAGATTGTTAATAACTAAACCAATCGCCGATCCAGCCAAGAAAGTATCAGCAGAAAAGAATCCAGACTGAACGAAAAAGGTAAAACCAACGGCCACAACACCGAAAAACCCCACAACAAAAAAGTCACCGAGACCCAAATACGCCAAAGGGTATGGACCACCCGTATATATAAGAGCACAAAGAATGCTCATCATGCCAACCAGCAGCAATTTCCATCCCCCATAAGGAAGTAATCCCAAGCCAACGAAGAATGCCAAGCCTAGAACAATCCAAGTAGCACGCAACATAGTTGCGGGGAAAATGAGCCCGGAAGCTACAGCTCGTTTTGGCCCGATTCGATCCGCTGTGTCAGCGCCTTTTTGATAATCAAAGTAATCGTTGGCAAAATTTGTACCGACCTGAATCAGTATTGCAAAAAGCATGCAAAGGCTAGCAGGGATCAGAAGAAATGAATTGGAGTTCAATGCAAGGCAGATTGCTATCCAAACAGGCACCACTGCGGCCACTAAAGTCCTTGGCCTAGCGGCCTGGATCCAAACACCAAAAATGGAAGATGCAGTCAAATCTTAGGTTGGATTTTCACCGTTCGGGTAAAAGTGCGACCATGTTCCTCCACAAACCGATTAAGAGAAGATTTGCTCTTGTCACGATTGGGTTGCTCTAAAGCTATCATTTGCTTCATACCCTCATCGCTGAGAATCGTTAAACTTACTTCAGCAGCGGATGGATAGACTCGAACGTTCTGGGGTATCAAGGATGGCAACAGTCCAAGATAGGAGCTAGTATCGTTGGTAGCTTGATTGCCACCGATACGTAACTTAGCAAATTCGGCAGACAGGGCTGATGAACTACTCGGTCTTGGGGGGAGTGGGAAAAAACGTTCCTCATCATTATCATCAACTACAAAACATGAACAAATAAAAGTGACACGAAAGTCTACAACATTGCGAGCAAGGAGGAACTCAGGATCCAAATCATTTATAAATCGTGTACTCGCATTATTTGGAACGGCGGAAGCTTGATCTCCCCCGCCCTTCCAAAGGCTGGCTAAATCACGCTTGTTTATCATATCAAGAGTCTTTTCAGGTGAATTGGCAATGCGATAAAGATTAAAGGTCTTATAGTCACTATTGTCATCCATGTGGGCAATAGGATCCTTGTACGCCAAGCGATAACCAAGGGCTTGCACATCCCCCTTCTGGCTTCCTGTACGATTAAGGGTTTTTGAGAAAAAGAGAAGAATCCCTGACTTTTCAGGAGTATATGAATCGGGAAGGGTTGAATCGATTCCAGTATATTTAATTGTGCCAAGTTCTGATGTGGCATGATCTGGATGGTCCCAATATGCCAAACATTCATATTGGTAGAACTTGCTGTCGATGTGGGATGCGCTCAAATCATCCTCAATCATATCAAGGACGCGATTGGCAATATCCTCAATACGTGCCTCTCCTGCTCGCAGTTGATCAAAAAGTCCAACAAATTTCACTGTAATCAGCATGAAAACGCCCAAAAGCATTCCCGATAAAACGGCGGCAGTCAGAATTTCAATTAGGGTAAATCCCCTAGAAATATTTGGTGTTTTCATGAGATGATTCACCGAAAAGATTGAACGGAATCAATAGGCAAGCATTGATGTATTGTATGTAAAAAGCCGATCCTCTATATGAAGTGTTCGGTCCCAGAGGTCCATAGAAGCATTGCTGTTACTTCGACTGGGATTATCACTTTGACGGAAAATATGAATCTGCACGGCAAGGAAAAGGTGATCATCTGGCTTAAGGCTTTTATTTAATTGGCAAACATAGATGCTTTTCCCACTTGCAGAGCCAGATATGATCCCAGACTTTATGTCATATTTGGCAAAAACAGGCACTTTATCCTCACCCCTCTCTTGTTCCTGATCATTTGCAGTACGCGTTTGGAGCTTTTCCTGATCGTTTGCAGATGATGCAGAGATAATAACTCGATATATCTCAGCAGGATAATCTTCTTTTATTTTGGATATTTTACTTGGGAAATATTTTTGAAGTTCATTATCGAGAGGTTTTAACGGAATAAAACGTACTCCCAAATTATATCCATGCTCACTATCGTCTGGTGATTTCCCAATTAGTTTTTCTCGTGGATATTGATAAACAAGTAGCTGAACAGCGCCCTTATCCTGTATAACCTCAAACACTTTATTAAAAAATCTGCGCTGAAAAGCAACATCTGCATCGCCAATAGTTGTCTGATTCCCGTTATCATCTAGAATCGGAATGTCCACGGATGGATTCTCAAGCTTAAGATTAATAACAGGAACAAGGTCAAGCGCCTGATTAGCGCCTCTTACTACCATTAAGGTCTCCAGCGAACCGGAAAGGAGACGCATGACGATTGCGACACCGAACCCCAATACCCCGATTGCAATGATCACTTCCAATAAGGAGAAACCACTAGGGAGATTGTTGCTTTGACGAGAGGTGTGGTTACTGAGTTGTTTTGGGAATCTGGAAATCATCCTGAGATACGGTAAAGCTGCCACTACGGTGAATTAAAAAAGCAGCACTGGGGGCAGGCTGATCATCATTCTTTCCCCTAATTTTGTGCATTTCATCGGGGTCCATGTAGCCTTGCGAAAGCACTATGAAATCTTGTTGAGCCTGAGCAGGAGCACCACTTCCTAGAATTATCCCGTTCTTTAAATTGACATATTGCCCATAAGGATCGAAAGCAAAGAAAACCCAGTCTTTTGAGGACTTAGAAAAACTGATTTCCCGTGCAAGAAAAAAATCCACAAGAGAATCAGTATTTCCTGTATTATCAGCATTATTGGACAAGATTTGGTTTTCACCATTTCGCAGACCTGATTCCTGTCCTGATCGATCGAGAAAAAATGGCAAGCGCCCTCGATCTATGGCAGTGACTGGATCATCTCCAGCCCCGGATGTATTCTTATGTTTCATTGCAAATTGTAAAAATTTCTCTCCTGAAGAGTACCTTTCAAATGTTTGAAACTCGGAACTATCTTTATCGAATTGGGCCGGTCCGCTACGCAAAAGGTCAAAAAATATTTTATCAGGGAGCCAATAACCTTTGGGATCTTCAACGTTCCAACCCTCTATCAACTTGCCAGCTCCAGAGCTCTCGTCACGTTTCCCGTTGCCGTTAATATCAACAAAGCTAGTATCTCCACCTGGTTCTTCACCCTTAAACCACTGATAAGTCCCAAACTGACGAAGAAACCCCGTACTGTCTGGATTAGTGTTCACAACCACTAAAACCCACTTTCCAGATGCACGTGCCATACGACTGGCATTGGAAAAATAAACCCCTAGGTTGCTAACAGTGGCATCAAGATTCTTCTCCTCAAGCCCAACAGAAAGCTGGTTGATAGCAAGCCGACTGAGGAAAGCAACCAATCCAATAACCACGATCAACTCAATTAATGTCCAGCCACGTTGACATCTTGAATCAAGGATCAATGAAGTATCATCTTCGTCAATGGCACACATTCCGTTGAAACTTGCTTGAATCAGTTCCATGTAGAGAAAAGAACCTTTCCAAGGCTACCACCCTTAACCTCCCGACTGTAGAAGCCAACAGTCTTGTTAATGTACTCATGTTTGTTTCGAGATCTTGGATCTGGATTCTCGAAACGACCATCACCATCGAGATCAATTACAAGGAATACTTGCTCACGAGCTTTCTTCTTGGAATCGTACATACCTTTGATTGTGGTCCAATCAAGATCTCCTGCTTGATCAAGATGATGATTATCATCTGAAGGCATCAGGTATTTTCTCCGTTTGGGGTTACCCAATTCACGCGCCTGATCCCGCTCAAGGCTCTCAAATGCACCTGCCCCAGATTCATCTGGTGACTTCAATGCATAGAGGGTTTTCCAAAAGTCAGTCCAGTCGGAATCTGCTCCACTTACATCAGGAAAGATTAAGTCTCCACTGGTTCCATTTGGTTCAATACCAAAGTCAGGAGCATACCCGTTATCACTTTCGCACAGCTTGATAGCAGCGACATACTCAGCAAACCGAGCCTTGGCCACTGCCTGTTTTACCCTGACTCGAACGCTAGTAACGGTAACAGTTGTCAAACTGGCAAGGATCACTATTATTGAAATAACAACCAACAATTCGATTAGGGTGAATCCCCTCGCTCGGTTAAGAGTATTAGATTTCATAGACTATTTTGGGAAAAAATAATTAAGGAGTTTTATCCAGAGGGAGATGGTCCTTGGATTACATTGTCAATATTTGGGTCGTTACCAGGCTCAGATTGATCAAGACCCGCATCTTCGCTAGACATCCATGTCTTGGAATTATAGCTTTGGGAAGAAGAAGAGCTGATCTTTCGATCCTGCCCCTTAGATAGTAGAACAAAGTCTTCTCTACGGCGGATATCCAGTTTCTGTTGATTGGGTAGAATCGGGTACTTATAAAGGTATGGATGCTTCCAGGGATCTACAAAATATATACCTGCTGGCTTAAGAGGTTTATTGGCAGATAAGTTCTCTAACTGCTTCCTTAACTCACGTCCGGAAATCTCAGCACCAAACTTGAAATCATTAAGGTTGATATAGCCCCTGGGTCTAGAATCGTTACCTTTACCACTACCTGCAAACTCAAGCTCCTCACCAATCTCGTTGTGCCATCCAGCCAAAGCAAGAAACAAGGCTTCGGAAGATTTCTTTTCATCACTGTATCCCCTCGCATCATCTTTAAAAGCGGAAAGGCCCTTGTTGTTGGCAACAAATTCAGGGTAGGTATTATTGGTTAATTTAAAATGCTCAAGTGCAAGACCAAGCGCATCCAAATCAGACTTGGCGCGCCCCAACCTCTGCCGATCCTTTACCAAACCAATTAAAGGATAACTGATCGTTGCAAGCATAGCAATAATAGACATCACAGTTAACAGTTCTACCAGTGTAAACCCAGCACTAAAGCGACTTTGCCGACAGACAGACCGATGTAGCTGATGGATAGGGGCTTCCATTTATAATATGAATCGCACGCAAAAAAAGAGGATATTTTAACCCTAACCTTGATACCCCATATGTCAAGAAGCCAGTCGATTATTCAAAGGAAGAAATGACACTAAATTTTAGAGTATGAATAATTTTTGAATTTTTCTCTCGCACCAAGCGAATAAGATGCTTTTAAGTGTGCGCAGAAATTGTAAAGGAAAAGGCGTTAACCCAAGCGACTCCCTTGCAAGACAGTCCCCCACTTCAAATAAAGAAGGGCCGTCTACACCAATCAGATGGGAAGGCTTGTGGCCTAACTACTGTAATTTTCCATGACCGAGGAAGAACAGACAGATAACACCATGCCCGTCGAGGGCATACTTGAACCGACAAACAACAACGGTATTCTACTGCAACCCCGTCGACACGGGAAGGTGCGAAGTGAAGATCCATTCGTCCCACGAGAATTGATACGCCGCTTCAAACTTAAAAAAAGTAGCTACATCGTAGGAAAAGCACAGCATGGACCGAAATTTCAGAACCCCAAGGTGTGTTTTGTGGAAACCGTTGATGGATTAAATGTAAAGGATCGAAAGAAATGCCTGCCTTTTCAGGAATTGTTAACAATCGCCCCAGATGATCAAATAAAACTGGAGATGAAAGATGGGCGAATGACCACTCGAATTATCGATCTGTTTTGTCCTATAGGCAAAGGACAGCGTGGTCTTATTGTCGCTCCCCCAAGAACCGGTAAAACGACTCTCCTCCAGGACATTGCGGCAGGTGCTCTGGAAAATCACCCGGAGTGCAAACTTATTGTCCTGCTGGTCGATGAACGACCTGAAGAAGTTACTGATTTCCATCGTTCTGTCCCCGCTGAAATTTTTGCCTCTTCCAACGATGAAGAACTAAAAAGTCATGTTCGTGTTGCCGACATTGCAATTGAGAGAGCCAAACGCCTTGTTGAAGCAGGGCAAGATGTTGTTCTGTTGTTAGATTCGATAACTCGCCTGTCCCGTGCGCATAATTCTGCATCTGGAGGAAGTGGACGGACAATGACTGGTGGACTTGATATACGAGCACTTGAAAAACCTCGCCAACTTTTCTCCGCGGCACGAAACACAGAGGAAGGCGGTAGTCTAACAATTGTAGCCTCCGCACTCATTGAGACTGGTAGTCGCATGGATGATCTCATTTTTCAAGAATTTAAGGGGACTGGTAATATGGAGATGGTTCTTGATCGAAAACTTGCTGAACTGCGAATCTGGCCAGCCATAAATATCAGTGCATCCGGAACCCGCCGTGAAGAACTACTCCTAGACGCCGACACACTAGAAAAAGTATCCTTTCACCGACGCGCTCTTGCGCCATTAAGAGCTGGGGATGCAACAGAAACCCTTATAAGCCGAATGGAGCAAACAGAAGACAATCACGAGTTTCTCAATCTGTTAACGATTGACAAGGATTAGAGCGGAAGCCATTTCACAACACTTTTTTTATACACAAATATTATAGACTAGGCATGCAAAACTTTGCGGAACAATGCTTGGATATGGCTAGAGCCATATTGAGCCACAATCTAGATGCAATAAAGGACGATGGCTCTATCATGCCAGTTGAAGGAGAAGCGTTCAGACAGGACGAACCCGGTCATGTTGCCCTCGCGCTCGGTGAATTCAATCGCCTAACAGGGGAAACAGAAATTGATGGGACAGATATAATAGACCTATGCGCCCGTTGCATTACCGCCCAGACATTTATGCCTGAAGATGCTGAGAACGGTTTAGCATATGCAGCCCTCGGACTACTCTCCTTCGGCCCAGCCAAGGATCGCAACCAAATCTGGGAGCGCCTACAGGAGATCACTAGAGAAGAACTGGATAAACGGCTCCTGGCCCGAACTGATTACATAAACCACCAACAGGCCTTTAATGTAGCCAAGGCGGTCGCAAGATTCAGCATGGGACTATCCAAGAAGGACGAGACGGGCAAATTGGTTGACCGCTTTGTATCTCGAGTGCAGGAAAATAGCGCCAATGGATTCTTTGATGATGAACCTGAAGGCTTAGGTGGTGCTTACAACCTGTATGGTGTTATGAGCCTGGTAATCATGCGCCAATCACTCCAGCTTCATGCAAATATGCACCTACGGGATCGGAAGCTCCCTAGTCTTCGCACAGTTGCGGAAAAGTACCTGAGCTTAATTCAAGGAAGTGTCAGGGAAGATGGGCTCGGTTGGTGCTTTGGCCGAGGAATCGGTGCCTATGGGCAAATGCACTGTATCAGTCTCCTCCTTCAATCTCTGCGAGATGAATGGATTGCCCAAAAAGACCTTCCAAAAGTGCTGGATACCCTTCGCAGGCTATTCTACTTCTTCTTTACCACTTATCTGGATCAGGAAAACGGTTGCCTCGTCATCCGGGATGACGAACGAAGTACGATCGAAAATCACACTACAAGAATGGCAAATTTCGATGCAGCTCGATACTTATGCCAATGGGCCAGAATTGCCAGATCCCTCAACAACGCCAGCTTTGACCTACCTGCTCCCCCAGCTCGCCGCAGTGGCAGATTTGTAATCTTTGACAAAAGTCATCGTAAGGAGCAAGGGGTGTTCATCTACAAAGATCCCGAGACGAAACTGCATATCCTCCTTCCATTGGCATCCTCCATCAATCCTGATTCCAGTGATATACTAGCATTTCCTCACTCACCTGGTATTTTTGACTGGCCGGCCAACGCTTACGCACCGGTTATGCTACCCGAATTAACATTTGGGGAACATAAGGTAATCCCTGCATTCTATGGAAAAAATTGTGTCACGGGGCTTGGTCTGCGCAACTCTTTCTATTTTCGCTACGAACAGCCCAACCTGATCACTCTGGAGAAAAAGAATCTTAATTTCGGTAGCTGCAAGGTCAACTGGACCTTTGACGGGAACAAGATTACCAGTGAATTCCTTTTCACGGTACAGAAACAAGTGACCATGGACAGTATGCGATATGTTGTCCCTATTGGAGAACCACACTCACAATACCGATTCCCACGGACTTTGGTGTTAGGACCAGAAGGACAAAGACCTGTTGTGATTACTGATGATTTCGTGTCTGTATGGGCACAGCCAGAAGCTGTCACCAATAACCCAAAGTATCGTACCTGCTATGGGAACATTAACTATCTTCAGGTTCTACATAGGGATCATCCTTTAATCATGCGCCCCAATCAGCAATACCGCCTTATTATTTCCTTTGAACCGGAGATCATTTACGCGGAGGACAGCTGACAAGGAATAACTCCTCTTCCATACGGTGTAACCGCTATGCTATCTATCCGGATAATTCCCTGTCTTGACGTAGCAGAAGGTCGTGTGGTCAAGGGTGTTAAATTTCAAAACCTTCGAGATGCAGGAGATCCGGTAGAATCAGCCAAGGCATACGAACAGCAAGGAGCTGATGAACTTGTTTTCCTTGATATCAAGGCATCCGTAGACAACCGAAATATAATGCATGAGGTTGTCGCGCGCACAGCCTCGGAATGCTTCATGCCCCTCACGGTGGGTGGTGGTCTTCGTAACTTGGATGACATTCACCAAATGCTTAACTCAGGGGCAGATAAAGTAAGCTTGAATACCTCGGCTGTACTCAATCCTGAAATCGTGCAAAAAGCCTCCTCGCATTTCGGGAATCAATGTATTGTTGTCGCCATCGATGCACGAAGAATTCAAGGAAAAGAAAAGTGGGAAGTCTACACTCACGGTGGTCGAGAACCTACCGGGATCGATGCGATAGAATGGGCAAAGAAAATTGTCGATCTGGGAGCCGGGGAAATACTCCTCACAAGCATGGATTGCGATGGGGTACAAACCGGCTATGATTTAGCCTTAAACAGAATAGTAAGTGAAGCTGTTGAAGTTCCAGTGATCGCTTCTGGTGGAGCAGGAAAACTGGATCATCTTGTAGACGTCGTAAGAGAGGGTAAAGCAAGTGCTGTGCTAGCTGCATCCATCTTTCATTTTGGAACCTATACAATTCGCCAAGCCAAGGAAGCACTCAAAGATGCCGGACTACCGGCAAGATTGTAGAACTTCGTTAATCATTTAAGTTTGTCACGCTTAAAAACTTGACGGATGACTCAAGTAACCCCCATGGCATTCATTGCTTGGGCAACCCTTAGGAATCCACCAATATTCGCTCCAGCCACATAGTCTTCGGGTGTTCCGAATCGATCAGCATAGTGCAGGCATGTAGAATGAATACCAGTCATGATCTTATTTAATTCCTTGTCAACGCGAGCGAAGGTCCAAGTTTCCCATCCAGCGTTTTGCTGCATCTCCAAGGCAGAAACAGCAACTCCTCCGGCATTGGCCGCTTTCCCGGGACCAAATAAGATACCCGCTTGACGGAATAAACGCAGTGCATCTGGATGGGTTGGCATATTCGCTCCTTCGCAGACAAGTTGACAGCCGTTTTGAAGAAGAGTCTCAGCATCCTCCTTGAGAATTTCATTCTGCGTGGCACAGGGAAATGCAGCATCACACTCAACATCCCAAACCTTGACGCCCTCGCGAAACTCTGCCTTTGGGTGTGAGTCCAGATAACCCGGGAGACGTTTACGTTCAACCTCCTTGAGCATACGGAGGGTTTCGAAGTCAATCCCTTGAGGATCGTAAAGCGTACCATCTGACTGTGAACAAGCCACCACCTTGCCGCCAAGTTCCTGAATCTTCCGGATGGCGTAGAGAGCCACATTACCAGAGCCCGAGACCACGCAAACCTTGTCTTCAAGATTTTCCTCTCTCGTGGCAAGCATCTCCATTGCGAAGTAAATACAACCGTAGCCAGTGGCCTCTTTTCGCCCCTCAGATCCTCCCCATCCCTCACCTTTCCCGGTGAGGGTACCCAGCTCGTAACGATTGGTTAGTTTTTTATATTGCCCAAAAAGAAAACCAATCTCACGAGCTCCGACTCCTATATCTCCAGCTGGGACATCAGTCTGGTCGCCAATATGGCGATAAAGTTCATTCATAAAGGATTGGCAAAAGCGCATGACCTCATTCTCTGAACGCCCCCGGGGGTTAAAATCTGCTCCGCCCTTGGCGCCACCAATCTGTAACCCTGTAAGGCTGTTTTTAAAAATTTGCTCAAAGGCAAGAAACTTAACGACTGAAAGGTTCACAGATGGATGAAACCGCAAACCACCCTTGTATGGCCCCAAGCCCGAGTTAAAGCCTATTCGGAAACCCCGATTCACATGAACTATCCCGTTATCATCCATCCAGGATACGCGGAAAATCACCTGTCGTTCGGGTTCACAAAGGCGTTCCAAAATGTTGAGGCGCTCTATTTCAGGATGCTCACGCAGTACAGGAGACAAGGTCTCAAGCACCTCCTCCGCAGCCTGAATAAAGAGGGACTGCCCTGCATTCTTTTCCCGTATTTTTTCAATCAGTATATCTATACTTTTCGCCATCAATTATCGTAGCTGAATTTAATGTGAGGAGCCAACAATCAACTTGTCAATTTTACGGGCAAGCTGAATATCCTTATCCGTTAAAAAATCACCCGCTTCATGAGTGGTTAAGCCTAATTTCACTGTATTGTAGACATTATAAATTTCTGGATGATGGTCTTGATCCTCACATTCAAAAGCAATGCGTACAATAAAGCCAATGGCCTCACGGAAATCCTGAAATTTAATTTCGCAAATAAGCTTGGTGCCTTCTTCATCCAGTTTCCAATTAGGAAGATCCTTTAGTGCAAAAATAATTTCATTAGGATCAAGCGCGTTGAGACTCATTGTCTGAAAGAATATTATTTTATGTAGCAGAAAGAGTAAGAAGATCAACTAACCGGGGATTGATGCTACCATCACTATTTTGCTTCGGATGAATAATTAGGATCACGCTACTTTCCGGATGAATCGCTTTCTTGGAAGAGTAGGCCTTACTCCAATCGCCACCATTACGAACCCAAAATTGGAATTGCAGGAAACTATGTTGGTCGGGCTTTAAGTCTGCAAGAATTGAGCGCTGAGGTGCAACTTGGAATCCTGCCACTTTGCCAAGTTGAGCACCAATTTCAAATGCACAGGTATTATAGACCAATGCCTTCCCGGGAGGAATATTCTCAGAGACATCCAGCAACGGATAAACAGTGAAAGCTGTCATGGCTTTGTCCTTCGGGTACAATATGAGCAGGGCACTACGGGTGGTCTCAGGAAGAACCACTTGCCCGACAGGATAACGGCGTGGTTCTTCCTCTCCCTTTACCAAGAATTCCCGAAAAAACTGAATTTGGGCAACTCCCTTATATTTTTGGAATGGAGTTCGACGCCCAGGGAACACATTCATGTTCACCACTTGACCATCAGCATTCGCAAACTTCACCTCAGGAGGTGTGTACCTTGAAATGATATTCCCATCCTTGTCCAATTCATCACCAAAACTTCCCTTGGCCCAAATGTAGATGGCGATCTCAGTCTCCAATTGAGGCAACTCCTTTTCTTGAGCAACAACAAAAGAAAGAGGTGAAAATAACAAAGTCCAGAGAAGAGGACGGCAACAATCCTTAAGAAATTCCATAGTACTAAGATTGTTATTCTCAGATTGAAGGATCGCAAGTGGGAATTTTGAACTAATACTCCAAATTGGACATTTTCTCAAATTTCCTCACGGCTTAGCCAACGGAAAGAAACAACACGAAACTTACGACCGAGCTTTTGATTGCGGGGATCAACTGTTTCGCCAGAGCTGATAGACTCATGTGCCTCATTCTTAGATTCATCAAAATATTCTGGAAATCGTTGAATGACAGCCTCACAAACCTCTTGGCGCGCAACAATTCCAGCTCTGGCAACGGAATCCCCATAGGCCCGGATTAGAAATGTGTCGGAACGAACCGTTAGGACATGCCCCAGTCGGGCAAGTATGTCAGCCTGAGTTAGGTACCCGGGGACTCCAGTTGAAATACTACGATTTGCGACATCTCGGCCAAGCATCTGAAGGTTGTAATTGTTATCCCCATTATTGGTATCAATATGCTCAATCCCTTCATCAAAAAATCTTTCGTTAATTCGATAGGTAGATCCTCCACCTGAATCAGGTGTGCCATCGCCATCTGAGTCCGGGTAGATTCTTGTGGTGTCAATTGCCTCCTGTAAAGTGCCTTTATAACGCCAATCACTCCGATCCTTTAAATTACGATTGATAAATTCAGACATAGACTTAAACGGTCCACGTTGTTTGACCAACTTAACTATCTTCTGGGCTAAAGCCTCAATCTCAAGTTGATGGAGTTGACGATAACCTTGATAAGCAGATGGAGAATTCGAATTATCCAACGGAGCACCATTTTCAGCGGACCCTTTAAATTTTTCCGAATAAACTCCGTGTGTTCTCAGGAATGGCGAACCAGAATGGCCACTTGATTCATCTGAACCGGGACCGAGCTTGAAGATGAATGCCATTTGTGCGGGAGTAGCCCAAAAAGAGGAGAGAAGAGCTCTCCATGCATCCACAGAAGTAGAATTCACATTAAAAGGCCCCTCAATAGCCAAATTTGTAGCTGCGAGATCGTGCTTCTTTATTCTTTCTCCCATCTTATACCAATCCGAACTTTGGTCCTCGCTCGGTAACGGCATGCCACGCTTCCCCCAAAAATAGCCAACCCTTGGGTTAAAAGTACCGGGGACGTGCTCACTTGCAGCCTTGTCCGCAGGATCATATTGGGT
>JABJCN010000141.1 GCA_018668635.1 Opitutia bacterium | reverse complement strand
GTTCTGAAATCCTTGTGTACCTTCTTCAACTCCGGCGAGTCCCATGTTATTGGCTTCAGGAACTCTTCCATCCCTTTCCACTGGAGCTGTTGTTTGTTGTTGTAAGCAAGGATATTCTGTAGCAACTGACCTGTTCGGGATTTTGCGAGACCGATTCGTGCCTTCCGGATCAGGTCAATGCTGGGTAGCCCGGGGTTGGCCGGCCCAAAGGGGCCAATGACTTCGTTGTTGCCGAGGTAAACAATCCAATAGTCGGCCTCGAGATTACGGCAGTCGTCGGCGATTTCCTTTACTACATGGGAATTGATTGCGGTGATGCCCAGATTATGGATTTCAATGGACTTTTCAGGGAACTGTCCGGAAAGCATCCGGTCCAGCATTCTCGAAAACCCGAATTCCGGCTTTGGGTCACCTTGTGCTGCAGATGCCCCTAGGACGAGTACTCTCAGGCTGTTTGCAGGCTTTTCAACCGGAATGGCAAATGGAACAGGAAGGCGAGGGGTCTGCCTTGGGAAGAAGCGTGTGGTGAATTGAGGGTTTGGAATATGGTATTCCTTTTGATTAAAGGTTTTACGGATTGTGAATGATGACGGATACCCAAACCCGCATACCCACATGATTCCTTCCAGAAACAGAAAAAACACCATTGGGGCCGTAACTGCCAACAGGAGTTTTCTCCGAATGCTTACTCGTGGATTCCGCATTCTTCTTTATTTCCTTATTTGCTTTGCCATTTCGAGATTATTTATTGGAACATTTCAGTGATGGCAAAGCCAACAGATATTATTATTCAGTCTACGGAGCTTGAGTTTCTGCCCGTTGAAACCCGGGTGCCTCTTAAATTTGGGGCTGAAACCCTTACCTCAGTGACCTGTGCCCGTGTGAAGATGAGCGTCCGCAATACGTTGGGCGATGAAGCCAACGGCTGGGGGGAGACTCCACTGAGTGTGCAATGGGTCTGGCCCAGCGATATTACCTACAAGATCCGCCATGAGCATCTGAAGGAGTTTTGTCGGTTATTGGCAGTTGAATATGGTGAATTGTCGGGTTCCGGCCATGCATTCGAGTTGGGGCATGATTTTTTATTTGGTAAATTACCTGCCTTGCTGGAGCAGTTCAATGCAGGCAAGGAGGAAGCTGTTCCTTGGTTGGCTGCCCTTGTCTGTGCCTCCGCTTTTGACATCGCACTGCATGATGCTTTTGGCATGGTAAATGAAGTTCCGGTCTATGAGACGTATGGATTCGAATACATGAACCGGGATCTTTCCAGCTATCTGGAGCCTGTCCCGGGAATTGCTGATTTTGAGAACAAGTATCCGGCGGATTTTCTTGTTAAATCTCCCCCTGAATTCCTGCCTGCCTGGCACCTTGTTGGTGGACTGGACCTACTGGATGAGTCCGAGTTGACCGGTGATGAACCTGATGATGGTTACCCGGTTCTCCTTGAGGATTGGATTCGCCGGGACGGGCTGAATTGCCTGAAGATCAAGCTGCGTGGAAATGATGCAGCCTGGGACTATGGACGATTGGTTCGGGTTGGTGGGATTGCACGGCGTATGGATGTTGACTGGTTGACCACTGACTTTAACTGCACGGTTATGGATCCTATCTATGTCAACCGCATCCTTGATCAGTTACTCCACCAGCATCCAGATATTTACGGCAGGATTCTTTACGTGGAGCAACCATTCCCATACGAACTGGAAGATCACCAAATGAACGTGCGCAGTGTTTCCGCCCGAAAACCGCTCTTCATGGACGAGAGTGCCCATGATTGGCGTCAGGTTCGCCTCGGTTGGAAACTTGGTTGGACGGGTGTGGCACTCAAGACTTGTAAGACCCAGACCGGGGCACTGCTCTCTCTTTGCTGGGCCAAGGCTCATGGTATGACGCTAATGGTGCAGGACCTTACGAATCCGATGCTTGCACAAGTTCCACACGTTCTGCTTGCGGCACATTCCGGTACCATCATGGGAGTCGAGACCAATGGTATGCAGTTTTATCCGGAAGCTTCCAAGCGTGAAGCACAGGTTCACCCAGGTATCTACCAGCGCCGTAATGGAATGGTGAATTTTTCAACCGTTACCGGCCCGGGTTTTGGTTACCGAATCGATGAGATGACCATATCATGAATTCTCCTTTTTCCTCGACCTCTCAATTCTCCAATTCATCTTTATCTACATTATGAACAAATTCAATCTCCTCCTTGCATTTCTTGTCGCTGCAACTTTCTCTTCCTGCATCACCACACCGCAATCAGGCACTTCAATGCTTGAGAAGAACGCCCTTGGTCAATGGAAACCCACCGACTTTGCCGGGCATGGCGATGTTACCGTCAAGAACGGGGTGCTTAAGATTGGAATGGGCATCGAATTATCCGGCGTCAACTGGACAGGCGAAATTCCCAAAGGTGAGTACGAGATTTCCCTTGAGAGTCGACGTGTGCAGGGCAATGACTTCTTTTGTGGACTTACCTTCCCGGTCAAGGGTAGTCATGCTACGCTAATCCTTGGCGGTTGGGGTGGTGCCCTGGTTGGTATTTCCAGTTTGGATAATCTTGATGCAGCTGAAAACGAAACGGGTGATGTCTATGTATTTGAGGATGGTAAATGGTATGGCGTTACGCTCCGGGTCCAGAAGAATCGCATTCGCGTTTGGATCAATGAAAAGGAGCAGATCGATGTCGATCTTACTGACCGGAAGGTGGGCATGCGTATCGGGGAGATCGAACAGTCCGTGCCACTTGGTATTGCCACATGGATGACTGGTTCAGAGATCCGAAAAATTAAAATCCGCGACTTTATCGAAGAGGCAAAGTAATTCCACTTTTGTATTGCAAGGCTTTAGAGTCCTGCGTTCTCGATCTTTTCTCCGAGATTTTGCAGGGCGGTTTCAAGCGAGAACCAGATGAACATGGAAATGGATCCTTTATTGGTGGCTTTCCATTTGTCACGCGCGGTGTGTATGTCGGCGATAGCCGGTCGGGCCTTGGTTCCCAGTAGTTCAATTGCCCGGGCGGCGCGGAGTACGGTATCTGGATCTTTATCCTCGAGGGTCTTACGGAGCAGTGTTAGTCCTTCAGTTTGGTCATGTTTCGCCAATATTGCAGCAGCTGGCGTTCGTACATAAAATGGATGCTCTTTCCCCATGGTATAACGTAGGTCGTCAAAACAGGTTTCGCAGAGGTCGCCATCGGTCAAGGCGATGAGACCCCAGTATTGTAGAAGGGGATCCTGTTCTCCAAGTAGTCCCAATAGTTGGTCAAGGTTGACATCTGGATTACCCACAAGTTCTGCAGCCTTCAGGATTTTTGCAGACGGGAATTCCTTCTGGGATTTTGCAAATTCATAGGGCGTGGTATTATTCCTTTGAATATTCTCCCAGATGTATTCCTCGGGGTAGAATCCCTGGTCGCGGGTATCCGTTATCCATTTCAGGTGAAGACGGCGAAGATGATTGAGGGCTTTTTTATGGGCGGGAACATCGGAGTTGATAAGGTTGTGGAGATTCTGCGGATCCTTGACCGTGTCATAAAGGGCTTCTCTGGGGCGCTGGGGTCCGGCATAGCTTAGTTGGTGTTCGTTGAGGTTTTCCTCTTTGGAAAATCGGGTGATTTCATCACGAATTTCACCGAGGTCAGAGTAGAAGCTGGGCTGGTTGTGTGAGATGTGTGGTATATAGTTTCGGACATACAGATATCGTTTGCCACGAACACTTCGGGTGAAGTCATAGGCTTCATCCACCCGGTCGCGGGCACCATAGACATGAGAGCGAGGTTTGGTGGCATTCTTTCCAAGGAAGGCTTTGCCCTGCATATAGTCAGGTATATCCATGCCCAGCAGGCTCAGCATCGTCGGGGGAAAGTCCACAAAGCTGACCAGCCTGTCGATGGATTCACCGGGTTTGGCGGGAGCAAGATGCTGGTATTTCTCTGGAAAACGGATGATCAGTGGTACATGGAGTCCACTGTCGAGCGTGAGGCGTTTGTGGCGAGGGAGTCCTGATCCGTGGTCTGAGTAAAAGAATACTATTGTATCCTTTTCAAGGCCATCCTCCTTAAGTTGTCGGAGAATCTTTCCTGTGTTTTGGTCCATTAGCGTGACACAGTCGTGGAAACGGGCGAGTGTCCTTCGAATTATTGGTGTGTCCGGGTAGTAGGGCGGCACATTGACCTTCATCGGATCATGAATAAGCTTCTTCGGAATTCGGGATTGGATTTCCTTTTGGAACTTCTCATACGACCATACCATTGTTCGGGACTGGTGTGAAGTCATGTCGTTAAATATGGCAAAGAACGGTTGATCTTTATCTTTGCGGTTTCTCCAGTGTGCTGTCGCACTGTTCTCTGTCCACGACTCGGAGATAAGGCGTTTGGACGAACCTGTATTGTAGTCTGTCTTGACGTTATTCGTTGTATGGTAACCAGCTTCCCTTAGAATTGCAGGCCAACCCTGGATAAAGCCCGGGATCGGGAAATCTGAGCGCAAGTGCTGAGTTCCAAGGGTGGTGGAGTAAACCCCTGTTATCAGGCAGGAGCGACTCGGGGAACATATAGGGTTTGTTGCAAAGGCATGAGTGTATCGGACGCTTTCCTTTGCCAACTTGTCTATGTTGGGAGTGGTTGCGAATTTATCTCCATAGCAGCCTAAAGATGGACTCATGTCTTCCGCTGTTATCCAGAGAATATTTGGTCTTTCCCCATGAGTTCCCGATAACAGAGAGGGGAGGAGAAACAGCAATATTTGCCATTTTTTTTTTGAAACTTCCATGCTATGGGAAATATTTACCGTCTCTTGTCCGCATCCCAGCCCCTGCATCAGTCAGGATCCAGATGTCAGTGATGTACAATTCACTATGCAGGTAAGTGACCAGTAGGATGGCATGGGATTTTTGAGTTTTCAATGCTATCGAATGAATTCCACAAACTGCTTGAGCATTACACTATTGTTTTTTACATGGGCAAAAACGTATGTTCGAATGTCTGCCCGATAGAGCCATTTTCGGTTGTAGGCGGGTTGCCAGTTTCCGTCCGGTAGTTTAAATTGCATCTGAACCGGTATCTTATCCGGTACTGCTACACTCACGAGTGAGCTGTCATCCGCATCCTTCTCCTTGAAGGATTCAATTTCTCCCGTGTTCAAACTGTCTGTCGTTGCATTGGGATCAATATTGATTGTTCGTTTTTGAGGCGGTGGAGGCGCAATTACCTGAAGTTGCTGTGGTGTTAGTTGATAAGCCTTTTTGTTAATCAGAAGTGCAATAGTGTGTGGGGTGAGGTTCTGTATGCGGTAGGCACCTGGAGGATGAGAGGCATCGTCGTTGGCGATCGGATAGATGTTTAATGCCCCTGTCTCCAACTGCGAGAATAGAAAAAGCAGGCTGGGGAATCTGGGACCAAAGGGATATTGAACAACGGGCGATGGGACAAGTTTGCCTTCTTCATCTTTAACATGGGTGTAGATTACAATGGGGGATTCTCCCTTATAGGTATATTTCTTGGAAATCCGGTAACTATTAATCTCTATGGGAACTTCATTCTCTCCCTCCAGAAAGAAGAGATTCATATGCTGCCCCTGGAAACAGAATGTCTTGAAGTCCAAAGCTTTCAGGGTTTTGGGTAGAAGGCAGGGTATGATGCTTAGTATACAAATTACAAAATGGATGCGTAGCACGTGCATATCTTTGTTTGGAAGGATTTCTATAGCCAACGAAAGCTGACAATCTTGTAGCGTCTGCCAAGTCTGAAGTTTTCTCTTCGAAGCCTATGTCGAACGGCTGATTTCCCTGTTCCTTTTACCGCAGGGTCACCATCCAGTTTAATCGTGTAGTCACGATCAAGGTTTCCGGGGTCACTGGGAATGAGTGACGGGTCAGGTTCGTACCAGAGTCTGTCCGTGAGGTGATTGCCATACATTGTATCCGTGGATTGGTTGGCTTCGGGATGAATATAGTCGGGCATACGCTGGACAATTGCTTCGCAGATAGCTTTTGCCTTGATACCCGAATTGTTCTGCACATCTCCATATCCACGAATTGTAAATGTGTCCGATCGAGCCTTGAGAATTGGAGCAATTGGACGAAGTACATCACTTTGCATTATCCATCCGGGTGTCCCTGATGCTTGGACGGAATTACCGTGCGTCTTGCCAGCAAAGTGTTCTTCAAAGAATGTAAGTCCCTGAATCCATGTTGAGCCCGCCTTTGGCTTGTAGCCAGCCAAAGACCCCATTTTACCCCCACTTGAAACGCCTTTTTTATTAATGGTCTTATCGATTGCTGTTTGCACTGCACCTGAGTAGGCATGCTCTTTTAGTTCTCCCGGTTGAAGGGCTTTGGGATTTGTAAGGCGTCTATTTATGAAATCAGCAAGTGAATGAAATGGACCTCGGGACTTAACTTCCCCCACAATAGCCTCTGCAAGCTCTTCCACCTCTCCATCATTGAGCGTGGGGAATCCGTTCCATGTATCGTTGGCTGCTCCCTGAGGGTAGACCGAACGAAGAAGTGGGTTTAGCGATGTGCCTAGTTTTTTAGATAGAATTTGAAGCAGGCCTTTCCATGCCTCAACACTTGTGGAATTTACATTAAAAGGGCCATCGATCATGAGGTGTGCGGCAGCGGTGTCATAGTCATGGAGTTTATCGAAATATTCCTTTTTAAATCGGTCATGGTTTAATGCTAATTCTGGTGGCACATGGTATTCCATCCGGGGATTGGGTAGCATGAATTTCCTTGGATCACCTCCTGATTTAACAAGATTGCCACTTTCATCTTTCGTGAACCCGAAGTAATTGAGGACAAAACCGGGGTCAAATGCCTTGAATGGCGGAATTGTTTTCGGGTCCAGTTGATAGTTTTTATTTTTGAACCTATGCAGGCTCATATTGGATGGTTCATTTGGAATGTCAGGGATGGTGGAAAAGAAGTATCGGTCGAACAGGGCTTTGTTTAAGTGGTAGGAGATGTCTGGGATACAAAAGTTGAAGGGGTTCATATACCGAGATGTTTTGTGCTTGGAATTTCGCAGCTTTTCTGTTGCCGATGGGATGAGATTCAGGGGACCCATTGACGTGTAGGACAAATTTGGTTGAATCACTGGCGAAGCATAGGAATTCCCTGTAGCAAATGTCGGCATCATTTGATGGTTCCCCAGATCGGCATTGGTGAACTCCACCAGTGAATGCATCGGTTGTCTGGGTACATCAATCATGGCCAGTTTATCCTTGCCTTTAACTCCATAACTTGGACCCCATTTGGGGTATCCGGTCATTGCGCTATTGATGCGCCCGGTGCTTTCCGCTTCATTCAATGATAAAATAGAAACATCCCATCCAAAGGGTGTACTCTCTGTCTCACTGTTTCGAAGGACAGAAAGGGCTCTTGGGTTGAATTGGCTCCAGTATGGCAGTCCATCGGACTCAACTGTATCAGTGGCTGCTCTTTGAACAGAAAGGCATCCAAAGAAGTACTGATCGTCCTGAATCGTAATCGTGTCGATGATATCGGCAAGGTATTCATTGGGGACCCCATGGTTAATCCTTCCATCAGGCTTTAGGCGTCCATTTGAGAATGGTCCACGATAGCGTCCTGCCCGTCGCCAAGCAATAGGGTTTTTTGGTGCTTCCTCCCTCATGTTCCCTGTTTGCTTATCCGTAACTCCAGCCATTACTGTGTTCCACCATGAGAATTGTTCATAATCACGAGGAACAAGGCTTTCAATTGACCTACCAACTGGAATTTCTAATCCGCTGGAGGATGTGGGTTTGGGTGCGAGTCTTTCCAGGATGGAAAGGTGTATGCGACCCTTTCCTTTCTTCTTTGAAGTGTCCTTATTGGTTTTATCAAGAAAGGTAACCATACGCCATGAGTTTCGGTGTCTGGCATGTAATTCATAATCAAGACTTTGGTGCGAGAAGTAGGTTATGTTTTTTATATTCTCTCCACGCTTGATCAAGCGGGTTGTCAGAGGTTGCGTGTATTTAATTCCTTCCTCCATTCCAGGGACCAGGGTGGCGTTGCCATCCCGGGTTCGCTGGTTTAGTATTGGCGTGAATATTTGTAATTCCCCTGGGGCGAAATCATAGGGTTCCCTGCAAAAAAAGTAGACACGGTTCCAGTCGTGGAAAAAAGCTCGATTAGCTGCTTCATTGGAGTGAGGGCGAAAGTCATTCGGGTTCGGTGCTGGTACTGTCTCATCGTACCATCTCCGAAAATCATTGGTTATGGTATCAACATATCGGGTGTTAAAGGCTCCGGTAAAGGTTAGGTAGTCTGTTTTTATCCATTTATTCCGGTTTTGGGGGAATTCGAAGGTGAGAGGACCGTTACTTGTAATGATCTTGGCATCGGGCAGATGAAGGTCACCAGAGTCAAATCGTCCACGGCTGTTCCCCATATGGAAACCGATACCCGGCCGGGCATTTTTCAGTGTTACATTATAAGGATTCCAATACACCACATAAGGACGTATGATCATCTGAAGTTTAAAAACATCACGCATGGCGGAATAGGCAGCCCGTTCTATCGGGGTTCCGTTGCCGAGTCCCATTGAGTGCTTCTCCACATCGAGCGGACCACCGTTATGCTTCATGAGTCGCCATGCATTTGTTATCCCCCCATGACCTTCATTTGATAGAACTGCCCGAAACCCTGGGTCTGTAATAAGATGCTCAAGGATTTGACGTCGTGACTTGGTTGCATCCAAGTGATAGATTGGGTATCTTCTATCATTAGGTTTACCAAATTTATTGAATCCGTTTAGGAAGCGTACACTGTCGGTAAGTCCACACGTTGGACAACCTGGCATAGGGTCAACCGGATTCACCTTTTTCCAGTCTTGAGGAGTCCGGTCAAAAGGAAGGTTGTCCCGTTCACACTTGTATCTCCAGAAGTCACCACGGGAACCTCTTGCCTGAAGGTCCCATAGGTAGGTGCCATCAACAGCAAAAAAACCAATCTTCACAGTGGACTCCAGAAATACAGGGGCAATGGGGTGGCGGGTTTTTTCCCTTCGATAAAACGGTCCTTTGGGGAACATTGCACTATTTACATCAATTCGATCCTTATGAACCCATCGCGGTATGTTGGTGTAGGTAAACCTGGAACGGTGATCTGTCATGAATAACCAATTATTGTGGCTGGAACCTGCTCCACTACGGGATTCAATCCAGGGGCTGTTTCCTGAATCCAATTGAAGGGATGAGTCAGGTCCATGATTCATGGTGTTTGGATGATAGTGGTACAGACCGGGGTCCTGACCATTCCCGACAGGATCATCTGGTTTTGCCAACCATGGTTCATCTGCATACTTTGGATCTAGTCGGCTGCGAATACCTCCATCAAAGCCTGGCATGAAGGGAGGCTTGGGAAGATAAAGGCTGTACCAGGAATGAGCGAGGTCCCAGATAGGTCCGCGCAAAAACTGGCGATGCGCCTCGGCATTGTCTTTGTCAATGGGTAAATCCTCTCGTTTCCGAAAGGTTTCAAGGTCCATTATCTTCCCGTCAGTCCCGCGTTGGGGTAACGCTTCCTGCCACATGACTTCGCCGGCCATTTTTTCCGGGAACTGGTCACCAAGTCCTCGCGAAAGGTCTTTCTTTAGACCGCCTCGGGCAGTGTTACTTAGTACCCCTTTGGAGTAGGAGGTGAAGTGGTGGGTCAGGGCTAGGTCCTCGTCAATATCCACTCCGGCGGCACGGAGTGTTTCCGGGGTAAGGAGCTTGTTGGCCGTATCGTTATTAATGAGATGGTTGCTTCTTGGGCTCAATAGTGGAAGACGGTCACGGATCTCCGGCGATGCAGC
>JABJCN010000174.1 GCA_018668635.1 Opitutia bacterium | reverse complement strand
TGTCCGTTCCCATAAAAAGGACCTTGCCCGTTCCATAGGTCTTGGTGACCAGGAGTGGGGTGCGACCAAAGGGGCCAATGCTGGATCTGTGTGTGGCTAGCGTTTCAGTGCCAGCCTTGGCGCGCGTTGCTGCAGCATGCCACTGGAACCCGGGGAGGGATTCCCATACGCGGAAATTAGAGTCATCGTCGTCTTCAAGCTTTGTCAAAAGGCTCTTGCGACCGGCCTCTGTCAATTCCATGCGACCAGGCAACCGGGATCCAACGCCCCTGCGTTTCAGTGGATCAAGTGCAACAGGGTACATATCGGCAAGCTGCGTCCCGAGAAGGGAGTAGTGATTGCCACGAAACCCGGGAAGGAAGACCAGTCCCGAGGCCTGATCGCGAACAAGTCGTTGCAACTTCTCGCACTCCTTATCTGTGAGCTGACCGGGGGCAAGCCCAACGTCGCCAACAAAAACCACATCATAAGCAGCCAGTTCTGCATCACTTGGGAAATCCTCAATGTACCCCGGTCGCCCGCCTCCTGTTTTCTTTAGTTGTGGATGAAACAGCAGGCAATTGACATTGACCCCCGGGTCCCGCTCCAGTGCATTCCTTAGGTAACGATATTCCCACCTTGGGAATGATTCAATTATCAGCACCTTCAGTTCTTCACTTCGAATAGAAATCCGTGCAGACTGCTCATTGTTTTTCTTGTCAATTTCATTGCGCTCTGGAGGAATTGATAGCGTAAGCGTGATATCCCCTGTGGATTTTGGCCGCCAGGTTATTGTATCCTGAAGACGCCCCATTGCCGGCACCTTGACATTGTACAAAATTTCTTCCCCGGATTCGGTTCGTAGCGAAACCGTGGTTTCATAGTCGCGGGGCAGGGCACTGTCGATGGTGAAGGGTACCCGAACCGGTTTGCCCTCAACGCCAAAGGTAGGTGCATCCAGGCTGACCACTTCAATGTCAGGTAGTTGGGACTCACTACCCACTGCTATTGTGAAGGCAGGAACCCCTTGGGATCGCAACCTGCTTGCCGCGCGGATTGGTGGGGAACCCATATTCCAGTCGCCGTCCGAGATGAGGACCACGCCGCGAAGGTTGGCATGTCGTTCCTGTGTTGCCTTCAGGGCGGAGTTTAGGTCAGTGGCATCGCGAGGATTAATTGATGATGAAGAAAACGGCTCGAATACCACTTCTGCCATCTCCTTGAGTACCCCCCATTTTGATTCATCAAGAAGTGGTTTTACAACTTCGGCACGGGTGAGCATTGTGGCACCATCCCCTGCTATTTGGTCCTGCGTCTCCATGCTCCGGGATTGATCCCAAAGTACTGCGACTGTTGGACGTTGCTCCGGAAGGTATTCCTCGCGCCATTCCGGTTGACTCAAGGTAAGCATGATACAGACAACCAACAGGAGGCGAAGCGCTTCAAGAACCCCGATGCCACGGGAGTAACGTGAGCGTTTCCAGGCCCAGATACAGAGTGCAGCAGTAACGAGTATGATAACAACTGAGAATACGGTCGTTGCGGGCGACCAGACAAAAGTCAGTTCGCCGTTCATGATGGCTTCAATATTTGTTGAGTGGGCTTTTTCTCCGGTAGACAGAGGATAGCCTCGATGACTAATGCCAAACTCGTCAGTAACAGGAAAATTCTCCAGATCTCAGAGGCCAGTGACTTGAGGCTTCCAGCCTGATCATCAATTCGTTGATACTCAATTCCATCCAGCAGGACTTCCACTTGTTCTTCCACCACAACACCTGGGGTTTCTTCCCCCTCGGGCAGGTTCAGGGCAACCAATTGTTGGCTATCGGTATTCCTGTATGCACCCGCATGAAATTCCCTGTTCAATATGAATGCATCCTGCTCTTGTCCAAGGGGAGTCCATCCAGTAGTCGAATCAAGTGCACCTTTGCCAGTTGTTATTTGTCGAGCCATCCCAAGGGCACGTGAACCATTCATTATCGCACGATGAAGCATCACGTAAAGCACAACGCCTTCTCGTGCCAGGCTGGAGTGTGTGGCTTGAGGGAGTGTTCCGCAGAACCATGCGCCTCCACGTGTGGTTGGGGCCTGTGTCAGCAAAGGCTTTCCTGACTCAAGGTGGGCCAGAATGTTTCCCGTACCTACAATCCCGCAATGCCTGTAGATACTCAGGTTGCCAACCGGAAGGGCTTTCCCATCCTGTGTATTTGCAAATAATCCGGCATCTGTACGCCAAGTACCAGGTTGTTCCATATTATTTGTTTTCTTGCTCCATTTATCCCAGCCATGTCCGAAAATCTCATTATTGCTCGGCGATTTAGGGGGAAAGAAAATTACAGATCTTCCTGAGTTGACCAAATTGACGATCTGTTGAGCAAGTACGCCTTTAGGGATGACGCCCTGCCATAGCAACATGGCAGTGGATTCCCAATCGATCCGATTGGCATCAGCAGTCGGTACTCTATCTACCTCATACTGAAGGAGTCGGTCCATTGGTGCATTGGCCACGAGGCTTACGGGTGCAGCAAATGAAGGGTCATCACTCACAATGACTGTTTTCTGGATACTAGGATTGGCAAAGACGAAGTGATGGGCATTGTCCTGCGGGTTTGAGTCACTGGGAAGGACGATACGTCCCCATCCTTTTTCCAGCTTGCTGTCTATTGGGATGGCGTGTCCCTGGAGATTGAATTCAGAGCCCTCCATCATCACGGTGTGGGTAGATCGTGTCCCGTTGATGATGAACCCGATTGGAACCTCAATGGGTTCCATGGATATGGATTCACGGTGAAGGGTTGCATCGATGAGTAACTGGGCCTGCGTTGGTGAGGAGTCTTGCCGCACGCGATTGAGTCGCACCGATAGATTCTCATCAGCCTTGTCGGGATAGCTAAGCAGAAAAAGCCGCAATCCTTTTAACAGTGATGCCCGGGATCGAACGGACTCCCATCTCCCGCTCACCGCGTCCCAGTCATTCGCCCGCATATCCGTGCAAAGCCATACATCGGTACGACCTGACTGATTCGCCTCAATATACTCAATTCCACGTTCCAGAAGGGCGGGGATGTCAGTCGAGGTGGACGTGGGACCGGTCTGGGGAAGGCTTGTGAGATCATCCTTGAGGTTAAGCTCCATGGGGTCAAGGTTTGCGCTTTCAATCAGCACCACCCGTGTTCCACTATTGGTTTTTTCCAGTATTTCCGATAGCTTATTCAACGCGGTTGCACGCTTGGATAATCCAGTCTGGAGGTTTTGTTGCTCCATGCTTGCAGAGCGATCCAGAAGGATGATCGTGGTATCGGTAGCCCCTCCTGCTACACTGCCAAACCATAATCCTGTCAAGGGCCGACTCAATGCGAAGATCAGTCCTGCCACGGCTAGCATTCTCATTAATAATATGATCCACTGCCGTAGCTTCGCCATGCCCCGGGTCATTTTTTTTGCATCCAGCAGGAACATCATTGCCGCCCAGGATACAGTCCTGTGTCGGTGTCTGTTTATGAGGTGTATGATTACCGGCAGGGCAATCATTGGGAGGGCAAGAAGAAGTCCGGGCTGGAGGAAGCTCATTTGCCGCCCTTTTTGGGAGTCCTTCGGATCAGGAAACGAGCAACAGCCTCCTCATAGGGTTCCTGAATCCGTACGCGATGGTAGTCGACGGATGCATCGCGAACAATTTCGTCCACTTCCTTAACGTATTTTTTTAGTGCCTTGTGATACTGGGGGGCGATAAGGGTCGGATCGGCGAGGACGGAAGCGCCACCTTCCAGGTCAAGGAAACGAGTTGGTCTTTTAAACTCGAAGTTTAATTCTTCATCCTCAAGCAGGTGGAATACGGCGACATCATGTCCGCGAAAGCGCAAATGCTGAAAGCTGTCCTTGAGAAGTGAAGGCTGCATAAAGAGATCTGAAATGATGACAAACAGTGCACGTTGAGGAATCTTTTCCGCAGCCTCATGAAGTGCTTCAGGAAGACCTGTCTCTCCCTTGGCTTCCATTTCACCGATTGAGTCCAGTACCATGCTTAGGTGGGCTGAGCTTCGCTTTGGGGGGATTTCTTTATGGAATTGTTTCCCTGCGCAGTAAAGGCCCACCGCATCCCCCTGCTGGGCAGCGATATAGGCAAGGGAACCGGCAATGCGTTGAGCATAGTCAAGCTTGGTCAACCCTCCTTCTGGCCGTTGATTCATGGAACCACTGGTATCTATGACAAAGCAAAGACGAAGATTGGTGTCGGCTTCAAATTCCTTGATGTAATGACGATCACTTCGACCCCAAGCTCGCCAATCGAGCCTGCGGAGGTCGTCTCCCGGCACATACTTCCGGTACTCTGCAAATTCAAGGCTTGATCCACGAATGGGGCTTCGATGCCGTCCTGATACGTTTCCCAGCATTGGGACACGTGCGTGTAGGGGGCGCCCCAGCAATTTAGCCAAAACGGCAGGTTCGAGAAAGTCCCTTTGACGGGAATCAGCCACTCGATTACCCTTCTGCTTGAAGTTCAGTCAAAAGTCGTTTTACGACATCGCGACTCGAGAAACCTTCCGCTTCAGCAGCAAACGTTGTAATAACCCGATGTGCCAGAACGGGTTCAGCAACTTCCAGTACATCATCCAAGCGAACCATGTAACTACCTTTTAATGCGGCTCGAGTCTTGGCACCCAGGATAAGGTATTGGACAGCTCGTGGACCTGCACCCCAACCGACAAGTGGCTTCAGCCAGTCGGGTGCATCCTCGCTTTTGGGACGGGTCTTCCGAACGAGGTCTGCGGCAAACTCATATATGTGCTCGGGAACCGGCACACGACGACAGAGATCCTGAAAACGTAACAATTGATCGCCATTTAGAATGCCATTCAAGTTTGGCAGTTCTTGTCCGGTAGTGGATCGTGCAATTTGTATTTCCTCGTCGCGGTTGGGGTAGTCCACTTCAATAAGGAACATGAACCTGTCCAGTTGGGCTTCCGGAAGTGGGTAGGTCCCTTCCTGTTCAACGGGATTCTGGGTCGCGAGAACGAAGAAAGGCGGTGGAAGTTCGTAGGTCTCACCCATTACCGTTACCTTGTGTTCCTGCATTGCCTCCAGCATGGCAGCCTGGGTTTTGGCCGGTGCACGGTTGATTTCATCCGCGAGTATGACATTGGCGAAGAGAGGACCCTTGATAAACTCGAATTCCCGCTTCCCACCAGGTACTTCCTGCAGGATGTCCGTACCGGTAATATCCATTGGCATAAGATCAGGTGTAAACTGGATTCTGCTAAAGCGAAGGTCCATTGTTTCAGCCAGCTTGCTAACCAATAAGGTCTTGGCCAATCCCGGAACCCCCATTAATAAACCATGGCCTCGCGCAAAAAGACAAATTGCCAATTGCTCGATTACATTCTCCTGACCGACTATGACCTTGCCAAGTTCGTTTCCTAGTGAGCTGTAGATATTTTGCAGTTCGTCTATTGACTCGACGTCTCCGCTTCCAAGTTTTTCACTTTTATGATCTTTCACAATAAGAGGGATATGGTGTGTGAGGGCATGGGGATTGTTATTGTCGATATGAACCAGGAATTGTAATTCTAATTTTTAGTGTCCCTAATCCTGTTTTTGAGATATTTAATAAATTAATTTCTAAGCATTCGGGCTTTCAATTCTGGATCGAAATCAACTAAACTATATATTCTTGTTCAAGGGCAATGCTGGAGTTGGTTATTCATCCAAGGAGATCGAGATGTAGGATATTTAATGCCAGGAATTAATTTTTCGATACCCCATTGGCCCAAATGAATTCTTTATATCGTAAATATTGGCATCAATTTAGCCAGAGAGTAAGGTACTTCAGGTCATTAATGCTTCGTCGGTTTGAATCATTGAAGATTCGTTTGTCCGATAAGGCCTTTATTAAATCGGCACTGAGGGTTTTCCGGTTTTTTGCCTGGAGACTTCGGCAGAAGGCAAAGATGGAGAAGCATGCTAAGACAGTACAGGCTTCATCTACAAAGGCAAAAACCGGAGACCGAATGGCTGAATGGGCTTTTTTACTATTGAGCCCGAACAAGCCTGCCTTAATCTGGATGCTCCAGTTAGGTCTGGTTCTTTTGGTTCTTACTCCCCTTGCCGCAATAGGTTATCATATGGCACGTTCATGGCGAATTGACAACCTACATGAGGCATCCATTGCCGCACTTAAGGAAAAGGATCTTGAGACTGCCTGGCGCACAGCTCATGCAGCCCACTTAATGAGGCCTCGAAATATCGAGATCTTGCGTGCTCTTCGAGATGCTTCTGAGACTTTGGAGCATTCTCGTGCACTGGAGTGGAGTCTCAAGCTAAGTGAACATAAAAAAGCAACTCCCGACGACCAATTAGCTCTGGCTCGATTGGCCATCTCCATGGGAGAGAGGTCGATTGCGGAGAAAGCACATGCGAGTTACATTCGAAAACCAGGATGGGATGCCATGGAGGCTGATTCCCTCAGGTTGTTTCTTGCTATTTCCCGGGGAAGGTCAGCGAAGCCCGAAGCGCTTGCTCTTGCACGGGGATTGTTGGGACGAGGTTGTCGGTCCATTGAGGTTTGCCATGCATACTGGGCACTTTGCCTTGATGAGCTTGATCCTGCCCTTGCTCCTGAAGGGCTTGCTCACATGCAAACTTTTATAGAGGAGAAAAATGATCTTGGACGATCGGCCTTGAGGCATCTTCTTCGATCAGGCAAAATTGAAGGGCCTGCGAGAATCGATTATGCCAGAAAGCTTTGGCAGTTTCCCAATCCCACGCAGAAGGATGCTTTGCTGTACATGGATGCCGTCCATCATGGAAAGCCATTTCCTGCTGGATCGCTTCAGGAATACTTCAAGGGAAAGTCTGAATCTTTTTCCTCGCCGATGAATGTTGTTGATTTGACACATTCACTTGCATGGCTCGGGCGTCGCAAGGACGCTGCAGACTTCTATCTTGCCCAGGAACATGATAGATTGTCACAAGTTGAATTCAATTTCCTGGATTCAATGTTTGCCAATAAGATACATGATTCGGGAGAGGTTGATGAGATTCTTGCTCGGACTATTAAGAATGCAACTGTCAGGGACCTTGATACACTTCGTCAACTCATACCTTTGCATACAACTCCAAACGCAATGGTCTCCCTTCTTGAACGTATGGAGGGAGAAGTTGATGCCCCGGTCGGAGTTCGCCACCTCCTTGCTCTTTGCTACCAGCGATTAGGGCGTGGTGGGGATCTTGAGGATCTACTCGCACGCACGCCCCTGCCATCGTTGAATCCCTTACCTCAAGTAGCCGAACAAGCCTGTCGGCTCAAGGCATTGTATCGTCAGGATGTTCCGGCCTGTCGTCGTCTGGCTGAGAAACTTGTCTCAAGGTATCCACAGACGGTTTCCTATCGATATGTACTTGCTCTCTGTTATCATCTTTCGGAAAGACCGGGTGAAGCCTATGCCCTTTTGAAACCTCATTTGGCAGGGCAATTGCCTGCATGCCCATCTCAGCGACTTGTGGGAGCACTTTCATTTGCAGGTGTGGGTCGCAATGAGGACGCTTCCAATTGGATGCCATTGAAACACAAGGAAATGCTTCTGGAGCCTGAGAAGGAGTTGCTGGGATGGATAACAGTTCCTGTTGATTGATTGGATCTTATTAAAGTGTGAACGCGTTCGTCATCTCACGATTGATACCATGCCTTGGCCTGCTGTGGCTATGGACTGCTTTTTTCTATCGCGTGCATCTTTGGTGGAATCAGGCAAGTTACTATAACTATGGTTGGGCAGTACCGCTTTTTTGCGGGTTGTTATGGTTTCGACGTGCCAGTGTTATTGATGGTCATGTTGAAAGGGAACCAGATGTCGGGTTAACGAGAGGATTGTTCCCATTGTTGGGATTATTGATTGCTTATGTTCCCTTGCGCCTGATTGCTGAACCGGATCCATTCTGGCGCTTTCCACTCTGGTTGGAGTCAGCGGTATTAGTCTGCCTTACCCTGTTTAGCATTGATCGACTTTACGGGAGGAGTTCAGCGCGTGCCGCGCTCATTCCATGCATGTTCCTGTTCACAGCCCTTCCCTGGCCAGCTCTGCTGGAGACCTTGCTTGTGCAGGGCTTGACCAACCTTGTGACACTGGCTACAGCCGAAGGGTTGCTTTGGTTGGGGCATCCAGCGGAAGCCTTGGGGCACTCAATACGGATTGGAGAGGAAACTGTGCTCATCAATAATGCGTGTAGTGGAATTCGTTCTTTTCAAGGTCTGCTAGCCATCAGTCTTTTTCTTTTTGCCTACCTTGAGCTTGGGCTTTTAGCCGGGCTAGCAACCGTGTTCTTTTCTGTTTTTGCATCACTGTTTTTCAATCTCGGAAGGGCCATAACGCTTTCATTAATTCATCTGCTTGGAACTGATACCACCTACAAATCATGGCATGATGCCGTGGGGTATTTTTTTATTACTGCTGCATTTGTCTCCCTGGCTTTGTTTGCACGGGGCCTGTGGAAAAAACCGACAAAAGAGCCGAAAATCTCTGAACAAGTCTATCAACGGACTCGTTTGCTTGTGAATCCAGGAATTGCGTGCCTGCTTGCATTGTCATGCCTCTTGCCGGAAGTTTTCTGCTATTCCTGGTTTCGCTGGGTAACCCCTGCAAAGGATGTGCCAGGATGGCATGTGGAATGGCCGGCCAAGAGTAAGCCGATATCAGAGGGCGTTGCCGACGTTCTCCTGTTTGACTACGGTGCGCTAGGCAATATAGACTTACCGGGTGGGCGCTTGGCGGAAATAATTCACTTTGGCTACGATGGAAGTTCCCCTGCAGCAAGCATCTGTAGCCGAAACCATGATCCTGCAACCTGCATGGGGCACTACGGGACACGGTTGCACGATGATCACAAGGAGGTCCTTTGCAAGGTTGACAATGTCCGGTTGAGATTTCGTCATTATATTGCGGGTAACCCGAATTTTGAGGGGCATCATCCCATGCATGTCTGGTGGTGTCCTTGGGTTAGGGATTCACGCAGCGGGGCCTTTGAAGACCCGGGCGGCTCCCTTTTTTCCAAGGCCCGTCGATTTCTCTCAGGAAAAGTATCTTTTGAGCGCAAGGTGTTACTGATCATACTTCGAGGCCATGCCAGCACCGAACAAGCGGAAGGGGAGTTGAAGGCTGTCCTTGGTTCCTTGGTTCGTTCGGGCTAGCGTAGCCATTTTAGGTTTAAGGAGTTCCTCGATAACTAACTATTTTTTACCTTTGAATTTTTGTAGGAGTAACCATTCCTCGGGCAACATACGATTGCTGGAAAGATCTTTTGACCATTTTCGTGCTTCAACATCTTTACCCTGTGCAAATAGTACTGAGGCCAGGAGGGCTTTCTCTCCCTGGAGCAGTGGTGCACCTCCACGTCTACGCATTGCCTGGATCGCTTCATCCGGTTTGCCGGCCAGGAGTTTGGCCAAGGCGAGGGTGGAAAGAAAGTTGGGGTTTGATGAGACGGCATTGACAATGCTTTCTGCCTCACGCTCCAACGGGAGAGGGTCCTCTGCCAAGAGTAGGGCTAGCCATGTTGCGTTATTGCGGTTCCCTAGACGCCCGGGGTGACGATCACGTAGGATTTTGACGGCGCGTAGTGCCAGAGGGGTGTCCCGGGCGTTAAGTGCCAGTTGAAGAAGTTGGCCACACTCGTCATATCCTAATGCATCTGGATCAATATCAAGAACGGCGGCATAGGCCCGGCGGGCAGCGTTCCCATCATGGCCAAGGAGGGCGAGTCGACCGGCTTTGACCAAGGCAAAGGGAGCTTTTGTCTGCATGGCCCAGTTGATGAATTTGGTCACAGCTTCAGGATCCCCAAGGGCTTTGCCCAGGTATGCATTGGCTCGTGCTTTTTCGTCTGCAGTTAGAATTTTTTCCGCCTTTTGAAGGAGTCCATGTGCCTTGTCCATGGACCCTGTCTGGAGCAGGGCCTGGTATCTCGGAAAGAAATGCCCGGGTGAGCTTACTGCTTCCTTTTCATCAACCAGATTGAGCGCTCGAAGAGCGTAACCGTGACCAATGAGCCATTGAGCAAGAAGAGGCTTATCCCTTGATCGAAGGTGGAGAATGGTCGACTCAAGAACCGGGTTGCTTTCAGCTGTTTCGAGTAATCTAAACAGTACCTCGGTTGCCCGCAGGTACTCAACAGGTGTTGTCAATGGATGTTTGTGCAGTTTGTAGGCAGCCTCTGTCAAGTCATCCGGGTAAATGCCCATAGTAATTGGTGAGAATGCAAGAGTCTTGAGGGCCTGTTTTGAGTTCGCATCTCGACCAAGAGAGATCTCGTGAAGAGTGGTTTTTGCCTTGATTCGCTCCTCAAGACTCCCCATGGACAGATTTATTCTAGCAGCGACCAGGCGAAGGTGATCGTTGTGTGGGTCGTGCTTGAGGAGAACGGCAAGCCTTTGGATATTTGCTGTGTCAGGCGAGAGATCGGGGTTATCCAGGGCATGCCCAATTTCATCTGATAATTTTACGGCAACGGATGACTCACGAACATTTGAGCTTTTCCACCACAAGAAAGAACCGACTGTCAGGGCGATGGCACACATGACAGCCAATTGGCTTCGGTTCATAAAATATTTTTAATTTCGCCAAGCTTCGAGCGTGGTTTTCTTCGGTTACGAATGACGAGAACAACAAGGGAGATAATTGCCAGTGCGGGGAAAACTGTGGCAGGTTCAGGCCCGGCAGCACCACTGCCACTACCGCCAGGTGACAACCAGTCGGCGTATGTCATTTCCACCGGGACATAATAGGTCCCCCCCCAGTCAGGGTCAGTATATGTACCTCCGATGTTTGTCCCAGAGGGAGAAGTTGATACAGAATAACCGATATCCTTGAGCATCGCAAAGTCAAGTTCGCTAAAACCGTAACGGGTGTTGATGGGAATGCTTGTCGCCATCGAAGGGTGGCAGGCGCAATTAACATTCCCTTCAGTGACACTTCCAAAGTGGCTTTGGCTTGCACTGTCAATGGGGACGGACTGGTTGTTGTAGGCAGCAACCCCGTTCGAGCCGGTCCAGAGGTTGCTTGACTTGTTGGCCTGCCATGCATCCCAACTATTACTGAACCCCATGATGTGACCAACCTCATGCAGCATGGTCGAGTAGAAATCAGTGTGCCCTGATGTGGTGGCATCAGTGTGTGTTGTTAAATCAGTGTCGTCATAAAAAGTGAAAGAAGTATTTACCGTAATTGCTCCGCCGACTGAATCGAAATTTGCTGTCGAGTTACGAGTGTTATTCCAATAGTTTAGAAAAGTACCGTTTGCAACCCCACTATAACCGTACCCTGAACTTGCTTGTGCTAAATAAGAACCTGTCCCGACGGATTTAGCACCCAACAAGATGACCACCTTATTGGGACTTCCCATAATATTGCCTTCACTGGTGGCAGTATCGGTGTAGACGTTAAGGGAGGCCTTCGTGGTTGGATTGTAAGTGTTTACGTAGAATGCAAGGTCACTACTGTAGTCGTCCGGATTCAATGAAGCAAAACTTTCGTTAGCCAATCTGGATTCAAATGCATAAGCGACTTGGTCCATAACGTACTTGCGATCATCGGTGAAATAGTTCCCAGTGTCGTAACTGTAGTCAAAAACAATGTCGATGGCACCAGTTAACGGAAAGGCTGTGACGAGAAATAGGAATAATCTGGATATCAGGGATGACCTGTATCTTTTGTTTGATATTCCTGAGGTGCTCATTCGTTTAAAACCCAGTGTTAAACAATGTAAATTATTACATATTGCCTAGCAGATAGAGATATGCCAGGTCAAGGTTACAGTTTTCTTTCCGCAAGACAAAAACAGATGTCTTGTTTACAGGAAAACTTAGCCCAAATTGATTCGGATTCCTCCTTGGTCTATTTGAGTAAAGATTACATTAACTCCCTGATAGGGGGAGCGCTGCCCAGTACACGGTTTACAGACTCCGGAACTCCTGTCATTGAGCGAACAGCCGTGGTGTCCAGTATACTCTCCATTATGGTGGCGTAGAGATTGGGGATGGTAACAGGATTATCGGCTGGTTGCCCTCCATCCTTTGTCGATGCACCAATGACATGCCCCATCTTGAGTCCACCCCCGTACAGCATCAGTGGTGCCGAACCTCCCCAGTGGTCTCGACCTCCCTTTGAGGATATTTTGGGTGTGCGGCCCATCTCGCCGCAACAAACAAGAAGGATTTTATCACGAAGCCCCCGCGCTTCAATATCCTCGATGAAAGCGCTTACCGCATGATCAAATGGGATTCCAACATAGTCCATTCCCTCTGTCATTGTGGCATTGTTCTTGTCTGCATGCATATCCCAGACAAAATTGGTCGTGACAGTTATAAAGCCGGCGCCACGCTCTGCAAGTCTTCTGGCAAGGAGCAGAAGCTTCCCAAGGCTGTTGACATGATCCCGATATCGTTGGTGGTTGTTCCATCTCTTACTTATCCGGCGTACATCCATGAGTCTTGACGTGTCGTAGCTCTCTATGGTTTGTGGTGATTCATTGGTGATATCAAAGGCATCTCCAATGCCGCCACTCAGAGTATCAAATGCTTGGGATTGGAAATGCCCAAAACTACCGCTTGCGCCTTTTTCATCCACCGAGGCTCTCCATCTGTCAATGTACTTGAGGAGATGACGTCGGTCATCAAGTCGACCAGGGTCGACTGTTAGTTGCATGTCCTGCTTTAAACGCCCCTCGCCGCTAGGAGCAAAAGGTTCAAATGAAGATCCCAGCGAACCTGTGGCATTAAACTTTCCCAGGCCCATAAAGGCTGGCATGGCTCCTGAGTCGACCGCCTTCGGGTAGAGGATCACATTTCTTGGCATACCTGTCTCTGGGTTGCTGGTGCCGGCAATACGGGCATAATGGGATCCAAGGTTTGCCCCTGAGGAATTCACCTTGTCAACGATTGGCTTGGCATCATGTGCCGAACTTCCGGTGGTGAATGAACGTATGATGGAGAACTTATCATTTATTTTGGCCAATTTCTTGAAAGTCGACCCAAAGGTTATGCCAGGTAATCGGGTGGGGATTTCGCCGGTGGCACTGCGGATTCCGGATGGAGCATCCATTTTTGGATCAAATGTCTCGAACTGACTTGGTCCACCATGCATGAAAAGGAAAATGACAGTCTTGTCGCGTGTCAGGCCCCCTGCCTGCTTGATCACCTTCTCTGCCCGCAGGATGTCAGGAAGGCTCAATCCTCCAAGGGCAAGGCTTCCCACGCTAAGGAAATTCCTGCGATGCAACTGGTCGCTGGTGAAATCGAGCATTGTTTTAGGAAGCTATTTCAAACAAATCTAAGTACCAAAATACATAAGAGATATAGCCTCTCAGGCTCTTATTGGGAAGTAAATACGCTATCAGGCACAGATTGATGCATTTGCCATAAAGTCTTCTGTAGAGGACCTCTGTTTTCATCCCCAATGGAGGATCGTTACGATTTTCTTACCCAGAAAGTAGAAAACAATATGAGTATTGTGATGGCGGATAGCGTAAAAACAAGACTTATGGGTATGGATCCTTTTTCCTCATCATTTTGTGCTGATGGGCGAACGGGTTGCTTTGGTGTTGGGTTTTTTATATCTGGATCGTCTACCAACTCAGCAATTCCCTCGAGTGGTGGCAGGACACGGTCCTCAATTATTAAGCTGCCCAGCATGTGGTCCGACCATTTGACAGACATCAGCATGTCCAATCCCGGGTTCTGGTCCTTTACTTGGCAGGAACAGGCGGCACAGAGATAGGTCGATGCGCCTCGGGTGTGTTCAAGGGTCATATCTGCCCCGATCATGCCCTCAAGAACCCGGCCGCGACCAAATACGGGAATTGCGATTGGTTCCTCTTTTGTTGAACGCATGCGAGGACTGTGATTGAGGAGCATCGCGAGAAATATTTCCTCAACCGGGTCATCACGGGAAACCGCAATAGTTTTAAAATCTATTTTAAGTGGGACGCTGGACCGCAACACATCATCCATGTCAATGGGGCCCTCATCCGGGCCGGAACGAAGTTGGGTGGCCTTTTCGAGGGGAATAATGCCATCCGGCAACTTGGTCTCGATGCGGGCCTGTTCAAGGAATCCACGTAACCGAGTCTCCGCTTGTAGGTCCACCGATTCATGACCACCCTGTATCAAAAGCCATACGTTTGAAGTGCCTGCGAGCAACTCGGACGTTATTGTTTGGCGGAGAGGGGAATCGACAATTCTTTCCACGTTTTCCTTGTTCAACCCACCTGTCCAAAATGGCTCTTTAATCCTTGTGGACTCAGGATAGTAGAGGACGATTCGGGCCTGGTCATCCGGCTTAAAGGTAGAGGCTTCCGACTGCCACCTCGGGGCGATTGCCAGATTGAATGAAAGATCCAGGAGATGTAGCTTGAGGTTGGTGCCATCTCCCAACTCGGGGCTTGCTGCGCGTTCAAGGATGGCTAGTGAATCCTTTTGATTCGTATTCAGTGGGTCATGATGGAGAATCAAGGCATGGTAGTTGTCTGCCTCCCATCTCTCGAGTGCATAACGAAAGACCGGCACCTGGCATGCATGGGTTGATTGAAGAAACAACAACCCTGTCGAAAATACCACTGGGATAAGGTTTTTCACGAAGTGTCCAGCTATTGGAAGCAGTGGATGTGACCTTTGTCTGTGCTCACCAGCAATCTGCCATTGCTGATGGCAAGGCCATATGCCTTACCATCGACCTTGGCCGACCATTGTTTTTTTCCGTTGGATGCGTTGAAGGCCATAACGATGCCGTCACCTCCAACGTAGAGTGTGTTTCCTCCCATGGCAAAGCCAATGGGATGCCCGCAGGGAATTTTCCACTTGAAGCATTTAGGCAAACTGGTTGTCAGCATTTGAATCCTGCTCCCGGTCTCAGAATGCTGTGACTTGAGGGTCTGGTCGTTTTTGCGACCCTTGAGTTGCTTGGCAATTGCCGCCTGTTTTGCCAGTAGTTGACGTTTTTCGTCCTGCAGGTCCACATAACTAACTCGATCGAGGGCAGTTAGGTTTTCACCCTGGTGGAGATAGGCGAACTGCTTGTTGACGAGCATCCGGTTCGTCCCCCGGAATGTGAGCAGATGGCTGCGGCGGGTTCCATCAGCGACCCGGAGCACCTGGTCTTTTTCCTTTTGATTCTGCGGGCCACTGATCAATTGGTCCTCCTCTGTGAGGAGGCAGTAGGTGCCTCCGGCGTTGGGTATGCTCCCCCTGCTTTTTCCTGTGGACTTTTCATAAACGAGCGGTGCTGCCCGACCCTGTGGAACATAGAGGCTGTCTGTTGATGCGAGTAGCGCCCCTTGCAGGGTGACACCGCTTTGCTCTGTCTGAAAACAACCTTCCCCCACCGGTTTGCCTGTCATGAAATCAACGGCGCACAAGTAGGATTTTTCCCACGGAAGCATGGATGCCGCAAAATAAGCGTGGCTATCCTGCACCAGCACACCGGTACGACAGGGCCACAACGAGATCAACTTTCCGTTGCTAGGGGTATGTCGTTTGTCCAACAGTGGACGATAACGCCATAGCTCAGTTGCTGATTTTGCATCGATACAGTAGGCATGGCCATCATCCGATCCAAAGTAGAGCCTGCCATTTACGGCAGTGGGAGGGAAGCGGACGGCTGAATCCGTAAAGAAAATCCATCGCTCCTTTCCCGTATCTGCATCAAGGCAATGGACTGCATTGTCCACCGATGATCCAAAATAGACATCATCATCGACGGAGGTCACAAAGAATGCAGGATCAAAATTCCTCATGGACTGCAGGTCCTTGTTTCCGGAAAAGGCATCCCATTTTGCGGGTCCGGACCATGCTGTCTGGGGGGGAGTAGGGGACTTGTATGTCCATGCCTCCTTCAACTCGGTCTGGAGTTGCTCCGTTGTTACGCCACTTCGTCGGTTGTCGTGACGGTAGGTTGGCCAGTCGTTGGAATGGACCTGCAGGGTGAAAACAATGAAGAGGACTGAACTCTTTTCAATCATGCTCACTTTTTCTCCTTTGCTTTAATTGCTGATACGCGAGGGCGGAAGGCGAGGGAGGTTTCCATCCAACCACCACAGGAACAACCACCACCGCCCTCCGGCACGAGAAGCATTCCAGCGGCAGGGACCACGCTCAGCCAACAACTGGGTCGCAGGCGGTTCCATGTGCTAACCTTGCGGGATTCCTGTCCCCACATGGCAATCTGTCTGCCCGCGCCACGGTAGATCAAGGCATCCCTTGTCCCCACATAGGTGTGACAACCGGAACGTCTACCAATCTGATCGACAACTTTCTTTCCTGTCTTGAGGTCGAACGCGGAAGGCTCGAGGAACAGGCGGTCGTTTACGGCGACCGGGTGTTGCATGTGACCGCTATGATGATTGTTGGGCCATTTAATTGCAGTTTCCCATTTCTGCTTTCCTGTTTTCAGGTCGTGGTTGTACAGGTGAAATTTACCATCTGTAGAGGACTGAATGACAAGGCCATGCACTGTGGCCATCATGTAGAAGACCACAGTGCCGTCGGCTGTATCGATGGGTTTTTCCCAAAGTTTCTTGCCGGTATAGGCATCCAATGCCACAAGGAACTGGTCTTTCCAGAGACTTGGCCCATGAAGTCTTCCTGTGGATTGTTTCAGGATTTCAGGGTTCCTTGATTCCACGAAGAAAATCTTGTTGTCACGAATTGAGATCGTGGGGTTGAGAACTGCACCATCACGATAGCTCCACGCAAGCTTTCCATTAGTCTTGCCAATGGCAAATAAACCTTCGCTACAGACTTTTGCTGTAGATCCTGGTTCACGCTTGTCATACCACATGCCGCCTCCAAAGAATGCTGTGTAGGAACTGTTCTTCTTTACGGCACTCCCATAGAACAGGTCACCACTTTGGGCGATATACCCCCAGTCATGAGTGTCGGTGGAGTAGGGGGCAGGCATTGTGTGCGCTGCCTTGCGATGTCCGGTTGCTGCATCCACCACCCAGCAACGATCTTTAACCGAGACATAAAGGGCGTTGCCGTCCGTGCACCAGTTGCTCGCGTCGCGAGGCATATTTACACGGCGAAGGTCCGGGATTTCAAGGCTCCATAGCGCCGATCCGTTATATGCATCCAGCGCAATCATGCGGTTCATGCCTTGATGGAAGAGTCGTCCCCAGGAGGAAAGTGGAGCTGGCATACGGGGGTTTCGGTCAATACCAAAGTCGGCCCCCGGTCGCCCAACCCATTGTACCTCCAAGTCTGTAGTGGCAGTCGCTCCCCCAAGTTTTTCATCGCTGGATGTGGTATTCGCTACATTACCATATTGATGCGTCCACTCACCACTATTTGCCAATGGATCCGGTTGCACCTTGTACCACTTTCCACCGTCAAGCCTTGTATGTGCAACTTCATTTACATCAAGCCACTCGGTAAGACTTTTGCCGACCACGCCTTTCGATGCATCAACGGGTCCGAGGATCGCAATGCCTCCACCCGGACGTAGCATTCGATTTACTTCAGCTGCATTCCCCGGGCAGTCCTTGCCGGTTAAAATTGTTTCTGAAACCAGCAGGTTGGCGATGTGACCTGTCACTGGGATTTCATCAAGGTTCTCAACGTGTTTCACAGATACCCGGCTTCCGTAGATCCCCTTGCTGTAAAGCCATTGGCGAGCCTTCCTGACGCGACCCAGATCATCATCGAAGCCGAAAACAACCAGATCACTCTGCATGGCCAGTTCGTATGCCAGTTCACCTGACCCGAAACCATAAACCACACAAATGCCTCGGTTGATGCCGCTTTCCTTAATGATTTCCTCGGCAGCCTTACCCAGTTCCGTGGATTCATTTTTTGTTCTGGAAGGCATTGCTGGAACTGCAAAGTTCATCCGCATGTCTAATTCATAGGTTTCCCCTGTCATTTTCACTCCTGACGGTGTCACCATAGTGATCCGATAGCGATACAACCTGCCTGGTTCCAACCCATTAATGGTTAACGAATGACTGCGGGTTTGAACTACACCTCTAATCTCGAGGTTTAGGTCTGCTCCAAGCCCATAATTTATAACAGCAATGCCGGGTTCATCCGTTTCCCAGTAGACGGTTGCGGATCCAGGTGAACCAAAGCGAAGATGGGGCTTCACACTATATGTCAGCCCTTTTGGGAAAATGAATTTCCCCTTGGCACTCAGTTCCTTGATTTCAGTTGAGTTTAGGGCATTATGATAAACTCGGACACGGTGTAAAACACCCTGCATGCGGAAAAATTCATCTGCGTCCCGGTAGGCTCCAATTGTATAGAAGGCCTTTTCGGGGTACGCGATATTCCCATTGGCTGCGATGCCTGTAGCCTCCTCTACTCCGTTTACAAAAAGCTTCATGGTCTTTCCGTCATATGTACCAACAACATGGTACCATCTGCCTTTTTCAAAAACGGTCTTCGAGGTAATTGTATGGAGTTTTGAAGCAGTTGAAACGGAAAGAAGAAAGTTCGTGTCATTGTAACCGAGGAGCCATCCTTTTTCGTAGGATCCATTGTCTTGATAATATCCGACTATTGCTCCCCATCTGGTCCCTTCATCGAGTGAAACCCATGCTTCTGCAGTTATCTCTCGGTTTGGCAGTTGATTCAAGTTGATGCCGGGGACGTCCATGCTTGTACTTCCATCGAACCGAGTTCCCAATACTGAAGTCTCCAATCGTTTTTCAAAACGCCCTTTCAGGTTTCCTGTTACAGAGGAGATTGACTCCCCATGAATTATCTCTTTGGAAAAAGACCAGTCATGGATTGGTTTCGTTAACTTCCCGCAGAGACTGACGTGAATAAAAAAAGGAATCAAAACAAAACAATTTGAAACTGATTGCCTGTTTGAACTCTGCCGCCTTACTGACATTTTACTTTTTTTGAGATTCTTTTAAGAATTTAATATGATAAAGCACCGCAATATTATAAAGTACAAGGTCATTGTTTCAGTTTAAATGATGGGTTCTGCGGTATTTTCTTTTTAGAGTTTTCATGAATGTTGTTAATTTATAGCTCATTCAAACTACTTGAGGTAGAGAGTAGAGATCATGACAGTGCGCTTTCACTTTAAATGATTTTAAAACCTTTATTGGACTCAAAGTTCAAGTAGTTCATTTATTAGCATTATTTTATTGCAACCCGTTTGCGATAAGCCTTTTTTGTCCAACTTGAATATATTTTTCAGGTTTTTTGCATTTATCTTCGCCGGTCTGGTCGGGTTGCTTACCTTTTCGAGCGTAAGCGTGGACTTGCATTTATCTCTTTTTCATGGAGGAGGAGAGTGTTCCCATTTTCATGCTAAAGCCCCCTGTGATTCCACTACGGGGGAGGAACCGGGGAATCATGAAGGTAAAGAATGGCATCCTTGCCCTGTGGTACTCTTTGGGCACGGAACCTATTTTGACGGGTCCGATCACATTTCTCTTCCACCCGTATTCCTGGGGCCTGAACTTGTGTTTTCTTGTTCCCATTCGGTTTGGTTGTCGCGGAGGCATGATTCATTCGGAGCTCGAGACCCTCCGGTCTAAGCTTAAATCCTTGCTTTAGGGTGGTCGGACTTCAGGTCTGGATCATCTACTTTGCGTTTTCCTTGAAACCAATCATTCGGTTGTTCGAACAACCATGTCCCCCTCATAACGATTTAGCTTACAGGCTAAACCCAAAATACATAACATTTAAAATGAAACTACACTTTTCTACACTATTATTTGTATCTTCTCTTGTCTTCGGAAAAGAAGATGCGCAAACCAAGAAAATCGAAGAACTGGATCCGATTTTGATCCAGTCTTCTCCGCTTAACACTAACTTATTCGAGTCGACCAAGGCATGGAGCATCATTAGCGATGAGAAGTTGGATCGAGTTCGAGCCAATACCATTGGTGAGACTCTGGCTAACGAACCCGGAATCTCACAGTCATTTTTCGGGCCAAGCGCAAGCAGACCAATAATAAGGGGTTTGAATAAGTACCGGTTGAGGATGCTACAAAACGGTCTGGATTCCTTTGGCGTCTCATCGTCTTCGGAGGACCATGCTGTTGCAATCGATCCTTTTTTGATTGATCGTATTGAAGTCCTTCGGGGTTCATCAGCTCTTCTCTACGGCAATAGTGCCATTGGGGGAGTCGTAAATATATTTGATCGAAGTATTCCGACTCAATCTCATCCTGAGATAGAAGGTGCACTTCGATCCAGTTACACCAGTGTTAATGATGGTTGGAATGCCGGTGCTATCGGATTCGTCGGGAGTGATTCTTTTAGCTTTCAATTCAATGGATTTACAAAAGACTACGGAGAATACGATTCTCCACTTGGCAAAATTAAAAACAGCATGGGAGAGAGTTCCTCTATTGGGTTTGGCAGTTCCCATATTATGGAAAACGGATATGCAGGTTTAAGCTATTCCAAATATGAGAACACCTATGGGATACCTGGCGAGCATGCTGAAAACGAGTCCAGAATTGAACTGGAGAGCGATCGTTTCGAGTTTCGATCAGAAATTGATATTCTTGATTCAAGTTGGTTGCAGAGTATCGAGTTCAGTCTCGGATACGGAGATTACAGGCACGATGAAATCGGGAAGCATCATAAGGAAGAAGATGAAGAAGATCATGAAGAAGAGTTTGAAACCCATGCCACATATCTTCGTGAAGGCATGGAGGCTCGAATATCTTTTCTGCATGAATTTGGTTCATTTCGAGGAGTTTTCGGTTTTCACGGACTTTTGAATGAATTAAAGATTCAAGGAGAGGAATCCGTTTTTTCGGGCGCCAGTGGAGCAAACTCCTCCATATCCTCTGAAGACTCCATGAAACTTGCATTCTTTTTGACTGAGGAGCTCGACTTGACTGAAAAGACTCGAATAAACGGGGGGCTTCGCTGGGAAAATCTTGATCGAGATTACGTCGGCATTTCGGGGCGGGAAGATTCCAGTTTCAGTGCCAGTACCGGGTTGTTTCATGATATTAATGGTTCATGGAGTCTTGGTGGAAACATAAATCTTACCGAAAGGGTTCCATTTTGTTTTGAATTGTACAGCGACGGTCCACACCACGCCACCGAATCTTTCGAAATCGGAGATTCTTCATTGAGCAATGAGACCGCTGTTGGGATGGAGATCATCCTTCGTCGCTCTCTTGGCAAGGTTACGGGCCAATTTACAGCATATCAGACACAATTTGATGACTATATCTTTCTCGAGGATACAGGAAACGAACAGTTGGTTGAAGGTGAACATCTCCCTGAACGAAAATTCGAAGCCGCCAAGGCTGAGTTTCGTGGACTGGAAGCCGAAGTAGACTGGTTGGCCATTGAAAATACTGGTTGGTCACTAATGCTTTCTGCATTCGGGGACGTGGTTCGGGCCAGGAACGAAACAGAAGGCACCAACCTGCCTAGGATTGCTCCTGCCAGAATGGGTGTCGGTTTCGAGATCCAACAAGAAAAACTAAGTTTTGGCATGAACCTCAATCGAGTCTTCAAGCAGAACAGGATTTCCGAACACGAGCAAGAAGAAGGTGGTGATGAGGATCATGAGCATGGGGAAACAGCTACTGCTGCCTACTCACTTCTCAATGCCTATGCATCGTATGATCTCAATATAGGTGATATGGATGGTGAAATCTTCATCCGCGGAAGAAACCTGACGGATGAATTGGCGAAGGTTCATACATCTTTCCTTAAGGAGTCGGCCCCGTTGCCAGGCAGGAGCTTCGAGATCGGGTTGAATATGAAATTTTAGTTTTAAGTTTCAGTCAACCGAGGGTCTATTGTTTTCCATTGGTACCCCACCGTCTTTACATGGAATATTATACGTTTTTACTCTAGAGGATACTTATCTTCTGGATAAATTCGATATAAGAAAGGCGGTTGGGGTATCATGCCTTACATTCGAGGAGCCGGGATAGAATAGTTCACAATCCACTCCCATCGAATCGCAATGTTCCTTTAGCATTATTCCGAAGTTCGATGTATGAGTCGGGTCTTTTTGGTCTTTGCCTATGGAGGGCGAAGTTCTATAGGTTAGGTAAACCGGAGGGTCATCCCTGGTCACTAAGGCATAGGGAGAATATTCGTTGATAGATGGAAGGATTGTTTCACGTTGCTTGAGAAAATCGGCAAATGACCCTATGCCGAATGCATGCCCGCCATAACGACTATTGGGGGTCCATTTTACCATTTGCTTCGGGTCCAGGGTTGTCTGGGCCCCTGTCACTGCGGCGCAAAACAGGCGGGTGGACTCTCTTTCCACAGGATCCTTGCTCATCGGGTCAGCCAGATCGTCGTGAAAGGCAAGCCAAAGACTGGAGCAGGCACCTGCCGAACCGCCTGCTGCACCAATCCTTTTCTTGTCCAGGTTCCATTCCTTCGCCTTGCCACGGACGAACTGCAAGGCACGGGCGGCATCATGAAGCGGTGCCTTGACGGGTGGTTTCTCCGTACTGGTGACGTATCGATAGTTGATAGCCACGACTGAGATACCCGCCTTGAGCAAGGCATTGGGATCAGCGAATCGATCCAATCGTTCCTTTGATCCCCCTCTCCATCCACCACCATGAATGACAAAGGCTACGGGGGTGGGGGTATCTGAATCAGCCTTCCAGAAATCAAGGATATTTCTTTCATGCTTCCCGTAGGAGATTTCCGATACTGTTGGCTTTGGGACTGTGGCACCATAGCCCGGCGACTTTTTTTGCGCTTTGCCTTGTCCTGCAAGGAAGCAAATGACGATTAGGGAAAAGGAAGCTTTCATATTTAATAGATGAATTACTTTTTGAGGTTTATCAGCGAAGTTTATCTAATTCAGTCTCGGTCCAGGGCGCTGAGCGTTTCTCGTGTGTCTTTTTGATTTTTGATACCGTGGTCTTTTCCACAGGTCCATCTTCACGTCCCCAGGCATAGCGGATGTAAGTGAGCAGTTCGGCCAGACGATCTTCGCGCTCGATCCCAAAAGTCTTGGCCGGGGCCATGTATCCTGCCTGGTATGTCTTGCCGTCAATGGGGCCAATCAATCCTTGAAAGAACATGGGGATTAATTGCTCCGGAGGGCCATGAACCCGTTTGGAATCGACGAGAGAAGGGGCCAGGAATTGTTCGGTCCCAGGCACTTGCACGCCTTTGCCGTTTGCCCCATGACAGGATGTGCAATGTTGAAAATAAAGACGTTCGCCGTTCTGGATCATTTTCCGATGGGTGACGTCGAAATCCTTTTCGAACTTCATACCACGGTCCCAATTGGAAAGGGCTTTGTCCCATTCCATATTAGCGGACGCCTTTTTTGTTTTAGGAAGCCTGGCAAAGGCTTTTCTTGATTTTAGTTGCTCAATGAGGGGGAGGTCTTTCTTTCCCCAAAGTGAGATCGTGGTGGCCAGCATAACGCCTTTGTCTGATAGGTGATTGGAGGCGAGGGACTGAATCATTTCCTCTGCTTTGGCCTTGTCGATGGTTCCCAGGGTAAAGACGAGTTGCTCGGCAACACGTGGATCGCGTTCTTTCTCTAGAGAAATCAGCAGATCGAGTCGGTCGGGCAATGTGGTTTCAATGATTTGAACCATTGCCCTTCGAAGAACCGGTGAACGATCGGCAAGCGCCTCAAGTTTGATTTCGGCGCTCAAAGCGTTCATTCCATCGAGGGTCCAAAGGGCGTGCATTCGAGGCAATGGAGATTGAGTGAAGCGGAAGAGACCTTCGAGGAGGGGAATGGCTTTTTTGCGGTCGGGTCGCAAGAGGATGATCTTCTGAGCGGTATCTCGCCACCAGCCGATCGGGTTTTGCAGATGACGGACAAGTTCCTCGGTGGGCTCCGAAAGCATCAGGGGCTTTTCTCCATAGGGTTGGTGATCCTCATGCCGGATTCGCCAGATCCGTCCCATCTGAACGTGCTTGTTCACTCCGGTGCGGCGGGCGAACTCTCGGTTTCCTTCATTGAACCAAGCCGCGTCCTGAATGATACCCCGGTACATATCGGTGACGTACAGGCAGCCGTCAGGCCCCGTTGTCGTGTTGATGAAGCGGGAATTGAAATCCGAGGAGCGCATGAATTCCTTACCTTCGGTCTCAGCCTTGCGGAGCATGAGTTTGCCATCCGGATACTCGACGTAGGCTCGACGCACGACGTGGATGGTCGGGTCGCAGAAAAAGTAAGCGCCGCGCGAATCATAAGGAAACTTGTTTCCCCGGTAAATGGATTGTCCACAGGCGGACGTGAACCCGCGAACGGCACTCACTTGTCCACCACGGTCACCTGTAAGGCATATGCTGGTGGCCTTGGTAAAGACCGGCTCATAGGCTTTGCCGAGGGAAACCGGATCTCCGGCCGGTAGATTTTTGCCGAGTCTGTGAACCGTCTTCCAGTACTTGGGGTGAAACTGGGCTGCTTTGAGCGGACGGGTGTTGTCGATCCAGAAGAGCTTGCCATAATCGTCATGGGCGAGTCCCCACTGGGTCCAGTGTCCAGGTTGCTTTTCTGCTCTCCAAGTTCCATCCGTGAATTGGTAGCGTTCCATGTTGTAGGAGATGTAAATCTTATTATCGACGTTCCATAGCATTCCCGAGTCCTGATGCTCGACGGAAGTCTTGGGGCCGTTTCGGCTATAAGGGCCTCTCTCATAGAGCCTCTTGCTTTCGTCTGCAATACCATCCCCATTTGTATCGCGGTAGGCGACCACGTCCATGGTATCAGTCTCGCGAATGGCAATCCAATCGTCAAGAGGAAGAATCATGCGGGGCAGGTTTAGGTTGTCTACGAAGATGGTTGACTTGTCCATGCGACCATCGCCGTCCAAGTCGACGAGTCTTTTGATTCTCCCGTTACGGAGCGTTTTGGTTCCGGTCCCGTTTTCATTCTGCATGTAACTTCGCATCTCCGCGACGTACATTGCTCCGTTACCATCCCATACGGTCAGAACGGGTTCTTGGACCATTGGTTCCGCAGCGACAAGTTCTGCGACGTAACCGGGGGCGAGCTCGAAGGTTTCCGATTCCTCTTCAGGCGTCAGGATGGAGTAGGGATTCTCTTCCTTTTTTTTCTGTACTGTATTTTTAACGGAGGGCTTGGAAGTCTTCTTTGTCCAAGTTACGGCATGAGGCTTGATCAAGGAAACCTCATCCGTTCCGGGGAATTCGGGTGGAATGGGCAAGGTAACTTTTTCCGTAGCAGCGTACTCCACGGAGCGAGCAAAGATCGTCTGAAATCCAACGCAGTGCAAACCGTCCCAATCGGTCTGGCCATTCCAAAAATGCCCCATTGTGGTGATGATGACCCGACCCTTGCCGTACTTGACCTCGTAGGTAATGGGTTCGTGTTCACCAGTTCCTCCTTGTTTAGGGCTTGAATAAGCGGAGGATAGAATACTCAGGTTCTTGGCCGGACCGCGCATGTTATGGTAAAGTTCGTCCTTGCCGTGCATCCAAGTGGCGGGGATTCCTTTCATGATGGGATGATCAGGATTGCGAACGGCGACCTGGAAGGGATGCCTAGAACCATGCCCCGAAGCGCAGTCGACACAAGTGACGAAAGGCCTGTTCTTGAGAACTTCCCATTTGATGCAGTCTCCGAAGTTAGCGGCCCTCCAACCCAAACCGATCATCTCATTGTAGGCATCCCAATTACGGAAGGCATTATTGGCGGCATGGACGAGGACCAAACCTCCGCCCTCCCGAACGAACTGAACCGCGGATTCTTTGGTTTCCTGAGTCCATTCCCGTCCGTTGTAGTTGAGTACGACTGCATGATGCGGACCCTTGAACGGATTCCAGTTTTTCCATGCGTTTTCATTTGCCAGTTTGTTTTTTTCGTCAGCCGATTTTTGAATCGAGCGAAAGGTTTGGTAGGAATCTTTCAGGTACTCCGTAGCATCCGCTTTGGGACTCCGGATTCCCTTGATAGTTTTGGTTTGTGGGGCGGTTTCCACTTCTACGGCAAAGCGGTTCGTTGCTTTCAGTGTGGCATGCAGGGAATCGGTTGTGCTTTGCCAATCGTGGTTGTTTTGCCCGTCCACGATGAGAACGCGGATGCGTTCGTTTGCCAGCAAATTTCCGCTGATTAGAAAGAAAAGGGTAAACTGATGAATTGTGACGTTCATTTATTCAAGCAATCAAAGGTTCAACCCTTTGGTATTTAAAGCGCAGGATGATGGGCGGTTGTCTTATTCTTTGAAGCCCAGGTATCTCTTATGCTTAAAGTGGTTACTGGCAGTAAAGCTGGGCAGATTTTCGGATGTATGGGTTGACGCAGACGAACTCAAGCGAAGATACCTGTCGCGGGCTTTCCGATTCCGTCCTTGGTCGCGAAGAAAGGCCGTTTTTCAACGTCGTACGCGGTTTGGGGACTGATTCCCATGGCGGTAAAGATAGTGGCATGCAAGTCCTCGATGGAAACGGGGTTCTCAATCGCCATCAACGGACGCTCGTCCGCCGTCTTTCCATAAACGAAACCTTTTTTCACGCCTCCGCCGAACATCGCCACGCTGGTCCCGCCCGTAAAGTGACGGTGCAGACCGTAGTGACTGATTTCCTTGAGCTTGTTCACTCTCGCCTGAGACTGATCACGGGCATTCGATCCGGGCTTCCCCTCGATCATCGCGTCCCGACTGAACTCGCTCGCGATGATCACTAGGGTCCGGTCTAGCTTGCCCGTTTTATCCAAGTCGCGTATGAGTTGGGCGATCGGACGGTCGATTTCCTTCTTCATCCGGGCCACCGTGGTGTGTCCGCTTTTATGGGTATCCCAATGAAGGAAAGGAACATACTCGGTGGTCACCTCGATAAAGCGTGCACCTTCCTCGACCAGGCGGCGGGCCAAGAGGCAACCTCTTCCGAAACGCCCGGTGTCATAGGCCTCGTAAGATTCCTTGGGTTCAAGGGTCAGGTCAAAGGCCTTCTTCTCCTTGGATTGCAATAGACGATGGGCGGATTCCATCGAGCGAACCATCGATTCGCGCTGGAAGTCGCTCATTTTTTCCCGGTTCGGGTTTTGATCGATCA
>JABJCN010000208.1 GCA_018668635.1 Opitutia bacterium | reverse complement strand
GAAAAGATCGGAAGAGGAACCCCTTTCAAAACCTTGGAGTTCAGTTGCAACAGCCACAAGGACAACAAGGAATCCATCCAGTTCGACAATATTTCCTGGTACGGGACCGAATACGTCGCTCCCTCCATGCGCGATCCTTTGCTCGCTTACCGCAGGCTATTTAAGTCGAACGAGCGGAGCGCTTACCGAAATATAACGGATCTGGTCCTGGAGGATGCCCGCTCGCTCAAGCGCGATTTGGGCAGGGAGGATCAACAGAAGTTCGCTGAGTATTTCGAATCAATCCGGACGATCGAACAGCAAATTAGTAGACTGGATGGGCTAAAGGACGAACTGAGCAAGGTCGATCTAGACGTGCCCATGGACGGAAAGCTTCCCAGGGGGGAGTATATCCGCTTGATGGGGGATCTTATGGTGGTTGCACTGCAGAGCGGGTTGACCAACGTCGCCACATTCATGGTGGGACCCGAGCGTTGGGATACGCCCTATTTGTTCGAGAGCTTGTTTGATAAGCCGCGGAGCCATCACCAGATGTCCCACAACCAGAAAAGATTCATCGAGGATCTGATTAAGGTGGATCATTTTCATATGGAGCAATTTGCTTACTTGCTCGAGAAGATGGACGGAGTCGAGGAAGCCAATGGGAAGACCCTTCTTGACAACACCCTCTTTACCTATGGTTCGGGTCTCGGTGACGGGGCAACCCACCAGTATAGCGCCTTGCCCATTGTGACGGCAGGTTCCGGTGGTGGGAAATTCAAGACGGGCCGACATTTCAACCTGTCCGAGCAATCCGGTTTGACCCCCAAGGTGAGAGGTAAGTACGTGGCCCCCGAGGGTGGCGTACCTTTGGCCAACCTCTGGCTCACTCAGGCCAAGGCCTTGGGCGTTAATATTAATCGTTTTGCTGACAGTACCGGATTGATCGGCGAGATTCAGGCTTGAAACGAAGAAAAGCCCCATCAGTTGTTTTCTGGCCAAAAAATCTTCATGGCAAAGGCCCCATGGATAATGTTTGATTTGTTTTTGTATAAACCCAAACGGGAACCATTCATGCGTGCTTTAATTCCTCTTGTATTAACTGTTCTCACACTGCAGGGCAAACAGAACCATCCCAATATAGTCTTCATCCTTGCCGATGACCTTGGGTATGGTGATGTGGGGTGCTACAATTCGGAATCCAAGGTGCCAACACCCCACCTTGACCGTTTGGCAAAGCAGGGTATGCGATTCACTGATGCACACAGTCCATCCACCGTTTGCACCCCAACCCGTTATAGTTTCCTTACCGGGCGTATGGCCTTCCGTACCGGGATGCGTGGAGTTTTTACCGGGGTTGGTGGTCCTTGCATGATTGAGGAGGGGCGGCCTACCATTGGAGGCATGCTACAGAAAAAGGGCTACACGACAGCACTTTTCGGGAAATGGCACGTGGGCATGACATTCTTTGACAAATCCGGAAAACCCATCAACCAGAATGGGTTGGCCGCCGTGAAACGTATTGATTACTCTCGATCCATTCCTGATGCGCCGATTCACCGCGGGTTTGATCATTTCTATGGAACGGTTTGCTGTCCCACGACTGATTGGCTTTATGCCTTTGTTGATGGAGACCGGATTCCGGTTCCCCCCACCCATATCGTCGATCGTGGTCCCTTACCCAAGCACCCATATTCGCGTGATAATCGACCAGGCATGATTGCACCCGGTTTTGACCTGGAGGAAGTGGATATGGTTTTCCTCAAGAAAAGCCTGGGGTTTCTTGAGTCGCATGCAGGAAAATCCCCTCAAAAGCCTTTTTTCCTGTTTCATTCCATGCAGGCGGTGCATCTCCCCTCCTTCCCTGGTGATGCTTTTAAGGGTAAGACCAAGGCCGGACCCCACGGTGACTTTATTGCTGAGATGGATCATGTCGTGGGTGAGCTGATGAAGTCTCTTGAGAAACATGGCTTTGCAGAGAATACACTTGTCATATTTTCCAGCGACAACGGGCCGGAGGTACCGACATCGATTGCCATGAGGCGTGATTACAAACATAATGGCGCAAGGCCCTGGCGCGGGATTAAGCGAGATCAATGGGAGGGTGGACACCGTGTGCCGTTCATCGCCTGCTGGCCCGGTAGGATCAAGTCCGGTAGCACGTCCGGTCAAACGATTTGCCTGACCGATATCATGGCGACTTGTGCTGCGATCACTGGTGCCACGCTACCACGAAATGCCGCAGAGGACAGCTTTAACATCCTGCCGGTACTACTGGGTGAAAAGGGCAGGGAACCTGTGCGGGAATTTACATTGCACCAGACTATGAGCCTCGCCCTAGCCATCCGCAATGGCAACTGGAAGTACCTCGACCACAAGGGCTCCGGGGGCAATAACTACAATCGTTCCGGTGAGTGGGGCATGAAGCAGTTTGCATTGCCTGAAAAGGCTCCTGATGCTCCGGGGCAATTATATAACCTTAAGGACGACCCGGGTGAAACGACCAACCTTTATTTTAAGCATCCCGAAGTTGTGAAGGCACTCAAGGAACAACTGGAGAAGTTTAAGCAATCCGGTCGAAGTGCACCATGATGACTTTCCGGTTAAGCAGTTGACGGACGGTTTGCCCGGGTAATATATTCGCCAGATGCGATTCTCGGTTTCCCTTTCTTTCCTTTTTTTGTTTTTCTCTTCAGGTGGGGCAGCTTTCATGGCTGAGAATCCCCTTGTTTCTACAGGGGTTCATGGAGGTCTGGTTGTCCAGATTGGTGCCGATGAACCCGAGACCGTTGTGGAACTCAGTCGCACCGGGCGCTATATTGCACATATCCTTGAAGCTGACCCGGGTACCGTTGATATCGTTCGCAATGTCCTGGCCAGGGAGGGTACATATGGCCTGGCCTCTGCAGAAACTCTGATTGACCCAACCCTGCTCCCGTACACCGAGAACGTTGTAAACGCCGTACTTATCCAGTCTCTGGGTAAGGTTTCGCTCTCGGAGGTGTTCAGGATTCTTGTTCCACATGGTGCCTTGGTTGTCTCTGGTCTTAATGCAGGCTTTGGAACCAAGGAATTGTTGTCGGCCGGATTTGAGCGAATCTCGAAGAGGGAAGATGGACCGTTGGTTGCCCGTAAACCTTGGCCTGCAAATATGGATTCATGGTCACATCCCCGGCATGGTGCCAATGGCAATGCAGTATCCGGGGATACCGCAGTTGGTCCGCCACAGCGGGTTCGATGGGTGGCTGCAGCCATGTCGGAAGTGGAGGGGTTGGTCACTGATGCTGGACGGAACTTCTATGGAGGGGTGCTGGCTCGTGACAGTTTTAATGGTCTTCGACTATGGCATATGGATTTAGGGAAAGGGGAATTGAATGATTCACAGTTCACCCTTCCTCGTCTTTCCTATAGTCGTGCCCGCCCCATTGTCTCGGGGGGGGTTCTCTTCGCCATCGTCGATGGCAAACTTGTTTCACTGGATGCGGCGACCGGCAAACCAGTGAATGAATACCCTGGACTCAATGCTCCCACGGACGTGATCCAACATCAGGACGTTATCATTGCCGCCGATTCCAAGCAGGTTTTTGCATTCAATGTTAAGACCGCCAGGGAACTGTGGCGACATGAAGCCAGTGAGCCCCGTAACCTGGCTGCGTCAGGAGATGTCGCGAGCTTCATCCGGGGTCGTCCCAAGCGCGGCGAAAATGCGGAAGCCATGGCTGTTGACCTCCGTACAGGCAAGGTCATGTGGCAGGCATCCTTTTATCCATGGCTCAAGGATGTTTACCGTACGGTCATGCATGGCGATCAAGTTACCTACGAAGTGTCCTCTTTGAATGACCATGATCTTGGTAATGCATTGCATGTCCTGTCTGCAAAGACGGGTCAACTTGCCTGGGAGAAGGAATTTCCCCCGGGTATGAACCATCAGCGACAGGCGCGGGCAATGTATACGGAGAAAGACCTCTGGATCCTTCATGGCGGCAAGGAGAATACAAAGATCAAGGCTGATATGACCCGTTCCCCCATTCAGGTGTCCGCACTTGATCCCAAGACCGGAAAGGTTCTGAAGACCCACCCGGCGGGACTGGCCCATTGCTTCCCACCCGTGGCCACCCCGAAATATGTGTTTGCCGGCGTCCTCGACATGACAGACATGGAAACTGGCGATATCGTGGCCAACCGGATCACCAAGGCCAATTGCTCGCGGGAAAATGGCTGGGTTCCCGCCAATGGCCTGATCTATACCACCCCCAAGCACTGCACCTGCTGGCCGATGCTACGAGGTTTCGTTGCCATGGCTCCTGCTCGCCTAAAAACCCCTGCCACGAAGCCTGTTGATCGCATTCAATTTCCACTGGTTCAAGGCGTTTTACCACCCAAACCTGATAAGCCTGATGCCGAAGACTGGTCAACCTACAGGGGGGATCGTTGGCGCAGTGGCAGTTCCTCCAGCCAAATGCCTTCAAGGCTCGGGACGCAATGGAGCGTGAAACTAGCTGATCCCAAGGCGCTGCCAGACGGACCTATTATGCATGATTGGCGTGAGAACCCCTTCGTCAAGGGTCCGATCAGTGCTCCCACTATTGCCGGTGGACGTGTTTTTGTTGCCCACTCGGATGCCCATCAGGTTATCGCCATGGATGCATCAGATGGCAAGGAGTTGTGGCGTTTTACTGCCCGGGGGAGGGTCGACCTTCCTCCAACAATCCATCAGGGCCTTACGCTTTTTGGCTGTCACGGTGGTTACGTCTATGCCCTCCGTGCAGATAATGGTAAGCTTGTCTGGCGTTTTCGCGCCGCCCCGATTGATGAACGAATTGTTGCCTACGGGCAGGTTGAGAGCCCCTGGCCGGTTCCAGGATCGGTTCTTGTCCGTAATGACACCGCCTACTTTGTTGCCGGGCGTCAGCAACTGGCTGATGGTGGAGTACTCGTTTTTGCCCTCGATCCTCAAACCGGGGAGAAGCGCTGGGTCCATCGCCTTGATCACATTCCACAGAAGGCGGATCCCACCGGACGCAATCCATTCAAGGGTTTCTACGAAAACTCCGGGCTTGAGTTTGACCCAATCGATATCATTCACGAGGAGGGTGCCGGGATCGCCATGTCTCGCTGGTTGTTTTCCAACGATGGCGACCTCGTTGACGTTAACAAGTGGAATGCCTTCGCCAAGTTGGATACAGGAGGAGGAGCCGTATGGGTGCCCCGGGGTTCATGGACCTATGGTGCAAGGCATCAGGACCGATTCAGGGGGGAGGCTCCGCGTCGGCCGCTGATCGTGTTTCGCGATGGTCGTGTATTCGGCCAACTCAATGGAAGTAACGATGTCTTTCGTCGTGATTTTGATACCTCAACTGTGGCCAAATTCAGCGGCAAATGGATAACCGGTTGGGAGGCTGCAAAAAAGGGTCGGGCTGGACAGAAACCTTTCCGTTCCTACCGTGTGGCCGATGGTGCCAAGTGGAATATCGATGCATTTACACCTGCCAATGAGAAGGAGCGTCCTTTCAAGCCGGGCACGCAGATGTACAATGATCTCCATGCCATGGCACTTTCCGGTAATGACCGTCTATGTGTTGTTCACAAGGATGGCCGTCTAAAGGTTTTAAACGGGAGCGATGGGGTTGTCATTGCTGAACGCATAGTTCCGAATCCCATGTGGGATGGCCTTGCCATCGCGCAAGGCAAACTGTTTCTAAGTACCCTGACAGGTGAATTGCTTTGCATCGGGACGGATTAATCCCGCAACGCCCAGTCAATTCTTGCAAGTTCGAGACAATACTGGATAGGGTAGTGACCATGATCCATTTAAGCACCCTGCTTCGTACTGCATTGATTCATGTAATCGGTTTTTTTGTCGGCTTTCAGGTTCAGGCGCAGGGTCAACCGAACTTCCTCATCATACTGGCGGATGATTGTACCTACAACGATCTGCCACTATATGGTGGTCAAAACGCCAAGACCCCCAATATCGACAAGTTGGCATCCGAGGGCTTAACTTTCAATCAGGCCTTTCTTGCCGAGGCCATGTGCCAACCCTGCCGGTCCGAACTATATTCGGGACAATATCCTTTGGGCAACGGTTGCTCCTGGAATCATTCTGCCAGTCGTCCTACTGTGACTGGTATGCCGCAGCACCTTGGTGAGCGGGGTTACCGTGTGGGATTGGCAGGGAAGGTCCATGTGAAACCTGCGAAAGCCTACCCTTTTGAGAAAGTGGGTGGTTTTGACGTCAGTTGCGTCCGCAACCCAACCCAGCCACATAAATTGGCTGGAATCCGTCAGTTCATGACCCGCGATGCCAAGCAACCCTTTTGTCTGGTGATAGCTCTGGTCGATCCACATGTGCCATGGGTCATGGGCGATGCCTCCAAGTATCCACCAAAGAAAATCAAGTTGCCTCCCAACCTGGCTGATACTCCACGAACTCGCGAGGACTATGGAAGGTATCTTGCGGAGATCACCTATATGGACGGTCAGGTGGGCGAAATCCTCAAGACCCTTGAACAGACCGGTCATGCCAAGGATACCCTCGTCCTCTTTAGCTCGGAACAGGGTTCCCAGTTCCCGGGATGCAAGTGGACGAACTGGAATACAGGTGTGCACACGGCCTTCGTTGCCCGATGGCCTGGCAAGGTGGTTGCAGGCAAGCGTACTGATGCCCTTGTGCAATATGCGGATGTTCTTCCCACCTTGGTTAATGCTTCCGATAGCGTTAAACCTCTCCGTCAAAGCAAGTTGGATTGGACGCCTGATGGATCAAGTTTCCTTCCGGTCCTTCTCGGTAAATCCGCAAAGCATCGGGATTATGTGTACGCCATTCACAACAATCTTCCGGAGGGTCCTCCGTACCCGGTTCGGGGTGTCAGTGACGGGGAGTATCGTTATCTAAGGAACCTTTTGCCTGATGAAATATACATTGAGAAGCACCTCATGGGACTGAAGGGTAAAGCGGTCCTCAACAATCCTTATTGGTCCACCTGGGTGCGTGAAACATGGGCGGATTCACATGCCTACAAACTGGTAAAGCGATACATGCGCCGACCAGCAGAGCAATTATACCACACAGCCAATGACCCTTATGAGCTCAACAATCTTGCCGGGAAACCAGAATTCGCTGAGACACAAAGACGGTTGTCCGCCGAACTGGATCGTTGGATGAAATCCCAGGGTGACCCCGGTGTTGCATTGGACACGAACAAAGCCTACAATGCTGCCCGCGCAGGCAAGCATCTTTTTTGAAAGGCTAATTCATGATTTGTAGTTGCGATGAAGTGGACAGAGGATTTTCTTGATCAACACTTTTAACCAATCCTTATTATGAAATTCTTTCTTACTTTAACCCTGCTTTCAGCCTCCATCGTTGCCGGTTCAGGTTACTCCCTGGTCGTTTCCAAATCAACGCTTGAGAGCAAGGAGTGGAAATTGGTTGTCGACGTGCTCAAGAAAAAGCACCAGGCGGAGCTTTTTGTCTTTGAGAAGAATGTCGGGGACTCTTTAAAGTCTCTCCGGGAACAGTTTCCGGCCTTCACTTGCTTCGTTGCCAAGCCGGGGGAGGTGACAAAGGAGTTTG
>JABJCN010000244.1 GCA_018668635.1 Opitutia bacterium | reverse complement strand
TTTTCGGTGAACGTTTGTGGGGCCGAACCAGTAGGCGAAGGGCTGATCTTTCTTCCTACCTTCCAAGAAGGATTTGAAATTCCCCCGGGCTTCCCGATACAGTTCTCCCTTTGCATCCTTTACGGCAACCCCTCTGGAGGCCCGACCGGAAACGTATTGCGAAAAGCCATTGAATTTCCCCCCCGACTTCCCGTAAGCGGTTGCATTCCCTCCGATGCCGGCGTTACGGGGAGTGCCTGGAGACCAGACCTTGTAGGTGTAACCGATATGGTAACCCGAATCTTTCAGCAACAACGGCCAGGTCGGGATCTTCTCGTCCCAGACGGCTCCCTGGAGAATGGCTCCCCTACCCGTCTCCCAAAAGTTGCGCCCTGAGAGGATCGAGCTCCGGCAAGGCGTACAGGAAGGCGCGTTTACCGAAGCGTTGGTGAAAAGCACGCCACTCTTCGCAAGCTTGTCGAAGTGTGGAGTCTTGGCGACATCGTTGATCCCGCCGGCATCCTCGATTTTGGCATAAATGGAAGCCTGCCTGCCCCAATCATCGGCAAAAGCAAAAAGAATATTTGGAGTCTTCCCCTGATCTCCCAAGAGAGGTTTTAGGGCAAAGATTAAGCAAACTAAAACGAATCGATTGAACATAAGGGTTTAAGTTAGGGAGCAAAAGCCAACGAATTCAAAGCAATCAATTGGCGTGTTCTTGTTCGGTTTAAAAAAAGATCCAGATGAAGCCTCACTCAGACGCCGACTGAATTCTGGTAGGCATTCAGCTCGACTTGATGGGTGTCAGCCACGTTCACCCACACATGAACGTGCGGCGCACCCCGGAAATACCAGACAAATGAAGGGCCTTCCAGGCGCCAGTTGTCGTAGATTCCGTCCTCCCCAAGGTCGCCCTCTTTGTAGAAAGCCAGATGACAGGCATCCAAACCGCCCTGTAAATTGAGACAACGAACAACCTCATCCTGATCCGACTTACGGAAAGGATCAAGCAACAGCTTGAGAACGGATTGAAGATGGGTCTTCTGGTCAGATGAAAGATCCTCAACACCAATACCATGGAATTGACCTCTGGGGCCGCGAAAACCAACCATTTCCTCTGAAGGCATACCCTTGAGTACAAGTGCCTTCTCTCTCTGCTTTCCATCAAACATGTCATAAAGCTTGTTGGCAGCCAAGGCCTGATGCCAGAAAACATTGTTGGGGTGATGCGCCTTCTCGTAGACCCTTTCCCCCTCGTGGGCATAGAGAATAGGACCGCCAAAGGCCACATGCTCGGCACTGTTGCCATCACAGCGCAAGGTCATGTGCCGACTGGCGAGGACAAATTCGAACTGATTGGTACCGGGTTTGCCAAAGATGGCGATGGACTGTCGTTTACCGAAGCCGCCGACGTCATCCTTCAATTGCTGGTCCCAACCCTTGTGCCATTCAGGGTTGGTCATCCCTAGGAAGATTTCCCGGAGCAGGACTTTTTGGTCGGCCGTGTAGAATTTGCTGTCAATGGTAGGATTGGTTATTTTCCAGTTGTTCTCGAGACGAGTACGCAAAAGCCCGCGCTTCTTATCCACATGATTCCAGTCGAAACAAATGACCTTACGTTGTGTTTCAACCAGTGAGTCGTAAAGAATCTTGACCAATGTTTCCGGCGTCTTCTGCGGTTTCGCGGCGATTGAGGGAAGCGCCATGCCGGAGGTGGCCAGGGCAGTACCGCCGAACTTGAGGAATTGCCGGCGTGGAAGGGACTCGATAAATGTATCACTGTATGATGGTTCAATCATAAATCATTGTGGTTAAGGATATCCCTTGGGTTAGGACATGAATGTTACAGCACGGAAGAATACAGATGACGACAATTAAATTCACCTACAGTTCAAATGCTTAATCTAGCTCTGACTCCTTTGAAGCCAATTATATACGCATGGATTGATTTCAGGAAAAACTCCAACAAGCACCAAGAATGGCAACGCTCATCATGAATAAGCAATGGCAACAATGGCATTGATCCATAAACATTCTTCAATAAGCGGAAACAAACATTCCATTTCACAATAAATGATGTAAAGTAACGATCAAAATGTTGCGCATTACAGAAGTAAAACTATCGCTTGATCATGCTGAGGAAGATTTGCATGCCGCTATTATTAAGCGTCTGGGTATTGTATCGGAAGATTTACTCAAGTATACAATTTTTCGGCGTGCAATAGATGCACGTAAACGCTCAAAGATTCACTTGATCTACACACTGGATGTGGAACTAAGAGATGAATCAAATGTTTTCGAGAAGAGAAAAAAACGGAATCCCAATAGTAATTTATCCAAGTCTCCTGATATCAGTTACCATTTTGTGGCACATGCCCCCAAGGAACTGAATCGAAGACCAGTGGTTATCGGCACGGGACCCTGCGGTCTATTTGCAGGCTTACTGCTGGCTCAAATGGGCTTTAATCCCATTATTGTGGAGCGCGGAAAAATCGTTCGTGAACGCACCCAGGACACTTGGGGTCTTTGGCGAAAATCAATATTGAACCCTGAATCAAACGTGCAATTCGGTGAAGGTGGTGCAGGCACCTTTTCAGATGGCAAGCTTTACAGCCAAATCAAGGACCCACGTTTCATTGCAAGAAAGGTGTTAACCGAATTTGTAAAGGCTGGTGCACCGAAAGAGATTTTGTATTTGGCTAAACCACATATTGGTACGTTCCGTTTGGTGGGTATTGTTGAAAAGATGCGCGCAACCATCGAATCCCTGGGTGGCGAATTTCGCTTTCAAAACCAGGTTACTGATCTGCTGATCAAGGATGGACAAGTGCGAGGCGTAGAACTTGCCGGTGGCGAAATGCTGGATACCGATCATGCGGTACTTGCTGTGGGGCACAGTGCCCGCGACACATTCAAGATGCTGCATCAACGTGGTGTTTTCATTGAAGCAAAACCGTTTTCAATCGGCTTTCGTATCGAGCACCCACAGTCATTGATAGATCGTGTGCGCTGGGGTGACTTTGCAGGAAACAAATTGATGGGCGCAGCAGACTACAAATTGGTGCACCACTGTAAAAACGGCCGTTCAGTGTACAGCTTTTGTATGTGTCCCGGAGGCACGGTGGTTGCAGCGACATCGGAGGAGGGACATGTGGTCACCAACGGAATGAGCCAGTATTCCCGGAATGAGCGCAATGCAAATGCCGGCATCGTCGTTGGAATTACTCCCGAAGCAGACTATCCCGGCGATGCGCTTGCGGGCATTGACTTTCAACGACATTGGGAAGTGATGGCTTTCGAAGCAGGAGGTCAAAACTACAACGCCCCAGCACAAAGGGTAGGCGATTTCCTTGCGGGCCGCCCTTCGACAGCGTTGGGGAAAGTGGTGCCTTCCTACAAGCCGGGGGTTACCATGACGGACCTAAGTAAATGCGCACCGGACTACGCGATTGAAGCCATACGTGAGGCGATTCCTGCATTCGATCGAAAGATCAATGGATTCGCCATGGATGATGCCCTACTCACCGGCGTGGAAACGCGCACCTCATCTCCAATTCGCATCAAGCGGAATACCGCTTATGAAAGCATCAATACGAAAGGACTTTATCCGGCTGGAGAAGGAGCCGGTTACGCAGGCGGAATCCTATCGGCTGCGGTGGATGGTATTGAGGTGGCGGAAGCCGTGGCTTTGAGTATGGTGAAATCCAGCTAAAGAACCGCACAAATAATTTTAAAGAACTCTATATTGTAGTAATTTAGATTTGGGCCTACTGAAGAGTAAAGAAAACATAATTAAAATGGATGCAGATTAATCGGTTTGGTATCCACATCAATTCCGAGAATTCTTACGCTTGTCCTCCTTGAAACGAAAAGATTTTTTGCCCGTAATATCTGTGCTTGTAAATGAAGGGCACCAAAACTTTTCGACATGCTCAATGACAAGATCGGTACCTGTAAAATGGTCTACTCCGGGAGGACGCTCCGGGTTGTACATCGTATCGGTCATGTCGCGCATCAAGGCCACGTTCTTGCCAAGTTTGACCATCTGGCGAATCGCGAACGGTCGACCCAACACGCACATGTTAAGATGCACGCCGCAAAGAATGACGTTGTCGATTTTCCGTTCCGCGAGCAAATTATAGGTCTCTTGCCCGTTGTCGGTTAATGCATCGCCGGCTGCTATCTCGATGAGTTTGTTCTGGCGTTTCCATGCCTCTCGAATCTCACACTTCTTACCTTTGCAGCTACATCCCATGTCGGAGTCATCGATGGGAAGGACGCCTTCGCGTTTTCCATCCGTCCAGCACCAGGCGGTACCCCAACGGGGAGAAGTTGA
>JABJCN010000241.1 GCA_018668635.1 Opitutia bacterium | reverse complement strand
ATGTCGAGGGTGTCGTGAAGAAGAAGAAAGTTTCCCGTGGCAACGCCAAGACCTGGGTCAACGGCAAGTTCGTCCATCCCCACGATGCCTGTTTCGGTTCCAATGGAGACATTTATGTTGCCGAATGGGTCGCCACAGGTCGTGTGACCCGGATGCGCCGCCTGGGATAAGATCCTACTTCAATGAGGTGTTTTTCCTCAATTAGCCTTCTTCTCTAACTCTCTATATCCAATGGATATTATATTGATTTTAGTTTTGATGTTGCTTCTTACGCTTGCAATCGGATTGTTTTTTGCACGTTTTGATCGACTTAGGAAAGCTCTGGGCATACTTGTCCTGACCGTAGGCGTTCTCTTCATTTTTTCGGGATATGGAGCAATTTTGTCATTTTTTTTCATTCCAATTGGAATTGTTTTATTAATTATCAATTAACCCCATCAAAATTATTCCTGACATTCATCTTTCTTACGGTCCTGCTGCGGCCATCCTTCTTCTTCTTGCTTTGGGCTCAACTGTGGTGACCGGTGAATCATTGCCCAGGGCGGAGTCCTGGGAATTGCGTTTGCCGGATGCAATCACAAGTTTCGGTGCCTGTGAGTTGGATGGATACCTTTATGTTTACGGTGGGCACGTTGGCGAAGCCCATCAGTATTCCCGTGACAATCATTCCCTGAAATTTTCCCGGCTGAAACTGGGCAAGGGAAAGACTTGGGAATCCCTGCCCATGGACATCCCCATGCAGAGTGGAATCATTTTTGGCTTTGAGGGGCGGGTCTACCGGGTTGGCGGTTCCCGGGCGACCAATGCCAGGAATGAACCTGCCAATCTTCGGTCCCTGGACTCAGTAGCTGTCTACGATCCAAAGAAAGAAACTTGGCAGTCCCTGACCCCTTTGCCGGAACCCCGTTCCTCCCATGAGGCAGTGATTCATGCGGGTCGGATCTACGTCGTGGGTGGATGGAACATGGGAAACGGAACTGACCCGGACAGGAAGTGGCATCGGCATGGCCTTGTCGCGGACCTTGGCGAGAGCCCTTTACACTGGGAAAAGTTACCACAGTCGGATTGGGTGACTCGTGCTCATTCTGCAGCCATTCTCAAGGACCGACTTTACGTGATGGGTGGTCTCGATCCTATGGGCATGAGCAATGCAGTTCGTGTGCTGGACCTGAAGACGATGCTGTGGTCGAAAGGCCCGACCCTCCCAACAAAAGGTAGCCTGAAGGGCTTTGGATCCGCCACCTGCGTTCAGGGGGGGCGGCTGTTTTATTGTGGTTACACCCCGTTCCCCTGGCAATTGACTGCGGTGGGGAAGAAATGGGAAAAGGCGGGTTTTCGACTGGAGAACCGGCGTTTTTTTCAGCGCATGGTTCCCATTGGTGACAGGAGGATTCTCTTTGCCGGGGGCGCGGATGCGGATGGACACACCGATCTCATTGAAACCTTTGACCTGCCGATCGGCGAAGAGTTGATCCGGATTTCCAAGTAAACTACTGCTTAATCAAGCCTGCTCATCCTCATAAAGTGAGATTTCAGGCATCTCGGAAGCCTTCTCAGTCAATGAAGGCAATGGTTTGCCCGGGTTGAAGCGGAAGATCTTGGCAACCAGTACGTCCGGGAAGGTCCTGAGCCGATTCTTGAGGGAGAGTAGACTGTCGTTGTAATAGGCACGTGCGAGTGCAATGCGGTCCTCGGTGTCGACCAACTGGTCGAAGAAGCCCTGGAAGTTGGCATCGGCTTGAAGGTCGGGATAGTCCTCGGCGAGTGCGAAAAGCCTTCCCACGACTGCACGATCCTTTCGCAGGGTACCATCTCGATCATTTCCTTGTTTTTGCCAACCTGTAGCGGCAGTCCTTGCTTGTGCAACAGTCTCCTGTACCTCACGTTCATGACTCGCCGCACCCTTCACGCATTCGACAAGTTTCGGGATTAGGTCATGGCGTCTCTGAAGCTGGATGTCGATGAGGGAGAGTGCCCGTTCCTGTCTGTTGCGTACACGTACCAGTCCATTGAATAACATCATCAGGTAAAGGAATCCCCAGACCATCCAGAAGGATAAAGCGGCAATCACCACGCTTAACAGGTGAAACTGGATTGTCTCCAGTGGTTTCATGTTCTCCATGACACCAAACAGGGTCATGGGAACGGCCAGTGCGGCAATGAATGCAAAAACAAGCAGGAAAACGGACAGTATGCCCCTGCCGCGTATGATCTGCTGTTCAGACTTGGTGGAAATGAAGTAATAGCGCTCATTTTCATCCTCGGCAATCATTGGTTCGGCCACTTCCTCACGAAGCCTTGCCGGTCCCAGGATGTAAATGGGGTCTTCCGGTTGCAGTGCCTCTTCATGAAACTTCCGTTCGTGGGTGGAATTGGCGATCGAGTGATCCGGCCCTTTTTCGTAATAGAGGGGGTCGGATGGCCTGCAGTTTCTCGAGAAGGTTGTTTGTGCCTCAATTTTTGCCCCGTTCGGTATCACGAGCAGACTTCCTGTGTCATCCCGAAGAAAGAACGACTGCTCGTCATTCCCATCCCTCACGGTTGTCCAACCGGTACGGGTACGTGTTCTCCTTTTCCCCTTGCTGTCAGTGTAGGTTTCAGTGCGTCGCCATCGTTCCTTGACCGACCATTTATACCAGACGGCGGAAATCTCACTGAGATAGGTTGTTAAGGGGTTCTCTGACTCGATATCCCCCTTGACCTCATTGAGACCAATGAAGACCCCCTGCACCTTGGAGGTCGGTACATTTTCCACAGTCCGCTTGAAACGAATGACAATCCACCACCACCATAATAATCCAATGCAAATAAATAATGGTATGAAAAGGTGTGGCATATTATGGTTTGTTCGGTGGTCGTAAGTGTTTGTGAAAAGCCGGAGGTGGGCAAGGTTGAATTGATCTAGTTAACGGCTCGCTGTTTACACCCAGTGTCCGCTTGACCTTCGTGCCTCTCTATTCATCCTTCCTTCCTCGCGGATTTTAGCCGAAAATTATCCTTAAAAATAAAAATGAAACGATTACTTGTTTTAATCTCTATCCTGTTTGCCTCCCATTCCATCCATGCCGGGACCGACAGGCCCAACATTATTGTCATCATGGCCGACGACCTGGGTTACGGAGATGTGGGATGCTATGGTGCGAAGAAGAAAAATATCCCCACACCGCAGATCGACAAGTTGGCCAAGGAGGGACTGCGTTTCACCAGTGGGTACTGTTCTGCGTCTACCTGCACGCCGACACGATACTCCTTTCTTACAGGGACCTATGCTTTTCGTGGGGAACGGACCGGTATTGCGCCTCCAACCTCTCCGGCCATTATTCAACCCGGAATCGAGACCCTTCCTTCACTCCTGAAGAAAGCAGGCTACAAGACAGCTATCGTTGGTAAGTGGCACCTCGGACTGGGTGAACCGGGAGTGGGTCCGCTTTGGAATAAGGAACTCAAGCCTGGCCCGCTTGAGATTGGTTTTGATTATTCATTCCTCCTTCCAACGACGAACGACCGGGTTCCGCAAGTCTATGTAGAGAATCATCGTGTACTCAATCTCGATCCCAAGGATCCCCTTTGGGTTGGTAAAAAGAAACCGAGCCCGGATCATCCTACCGGGATATCGCATCGGCATACCCTCAAGATGGACTGGAGTCACGGTCACAACTCTACAATCCACAATGGTATCGGTCGTATTGGTTTCTATACAGGCGGACACGCTGCCCGGTTCCGTGATGAGGACCTGGCTGACAAGTGGGTTGAGAAATCGAACGAGTGGATTGCCAGTAACAAGGATAACCCCTTCTTTCTCTTTTTTTCCTCACATGACCTGCATGTTCCACGCATGCCCCACGAGCGTTTTCACGGCAAGGCTGCCACCGGGTTTCGAGGGGATGCCATCGTTCAGCTTGACTGGTGCGTTGGTGAACTCCTGAAGACCCTCGACAAGCACAAGCTTACAAAAAAGACCCTCATTCTCTTTTGCTCGGATAATGGACCGGTCCTTGACGATGGTTACAAGGACGGAGCCAAGGAGAAACTGGGTGATCACAAACCGGCGGGACCTTTTTCCGGAGGCAAGTACAGCGTGCTTGAAGGCGGTACCCGTACCCCTTTTATTACCTATTGGCCGGGTACCATCAAGCCCGGCGTTTCCGATGAACTGGTGTGTACCATCGACCTCGCCGCAAGTTTTGCCGCCTACAACAAGGTGGATTTGCCCAAGGATGCCTGTCTTGACAGCTTCAATGTAATGGATGCACTGCTCGGCAAGGCTGGGGCCAAGGGGCGTGATCACCTTGTACAGCAGGACAACGGGCGTGGCGGGAACTATGGGTTCAGGGTGGGGGACTGGAAAATCCAGCGCCATGATTCCCGGAAGAAGCGCAATGCCAAGCTGAATCTTGAAACCCGGCCTGCCCCAAGGATTGCCCTGTTCAATCTTTCTGATGACGCCGGTGAAAAGAAAAATGTCGCATCCCAGCATCCTGATGTGAGCAAGAAACTGGCCGCCCAACTGGACCAGTTTATCAAGGACGGACGCAGTCGTCCTGCAAACTGATTGGGGCATAATCACCGTTTCCGAGGTGGTGTCATGAACAGGTTTATACTCCATTCCTGCCTCCTTCTGGCTTCCATGTTTTTCGTGGCTTCTTCCTCGGTCACAGCATCCGATTCATCGGATTCATGGGAATCTGCTGAAAGTGTTGGGGATGGTTGGTATAATCTTTCCTGGTTCGGTCATTATTACGCAGCCTCGGACAATTGGATTTATCACGTCTATCATGGTTGGCTTTACCGAGCCGATTTCGACCCCTCCTCCATTTGGCTGTATGATCAGGAACTGGGCTGGATCTGGACAAGCCAGGCTGCCTATCCTTTCCTGTACAGGCATTCGACTTTGGCTTGGTTGTATTACCAGATCGGCACATTTTCCCCTCGGTCATTCTACGATTTTGATGTGGATCAATGGATTTCTGTCACCGTGACGGAAGTTTTTGAAAACTCCACCCCGGTCTTTACCTCGGCGGATGCCGTTGATGGGGCGGAGAACCAGACAGTCGCCGCTACGGTGGTCGCCACGGATGCCGACCAGAGTGACACCCCTACCTACAGCCTTACCGGTGGGACTGACCAGGCACTTTTCGACCTTGGTGCCGCCACCGGGGTACTGACCTTCAAGGCGGCTCCCGACTTTGAAATTCCCGGCGATGCCGATGGCAAAAACACCTACATTGTCGAGGTCACGGTCAGTGACGGCACAGACACCGCTGTGCAGACCCTCACGGTTACGGTGACCAACGTCAACGAGGCCCCGACGGACCTCTCCCTCGACAACGCGACCATCGCTGAGAACGGGGAGGCGAACGCCGTGGTGGGAAGCCTCACCCTTGCGGATCCGGATGGTTCGGATGATGGGGATGCCCATCCCACCTACGCCCTCGTTGCTGGTCAGGGTGACACCGACAACGTCGCCTTCACTGTTGAGGGCAATGAATTGAAACTCACCGCCCCGGCAGACTTCGAGGCCAAGGAAACCTACAGCGTCCGCGTGGAGGGCACCGACCCCGGCGGTTTGAAGTTCGCCAAGGCTTTCAACGTCACCGTGACGGAAATTTCCCTTCCCGAGGAGGAGAACACCGACCTGGCCGATGGCTTGTATGCCCAGATTGAGACAAGTCTCGGCAATATGACCCTTGGCCTCGAATTTGAGAAATGTCCCATTACCGTCTGCAACTTTGTCAGCCTGGCAGAAGGCACAATGACTACGGAGCGTCAGGGGCCTTACTATGACGGACTGATCTTTCATCGTGTGATTAATAACTTCATGATTCAGGGCGGGGACCCTCTTGGTACCGGAGGAGGTGGGCCGGGTTACAGTTTCCGGGATGAGATCGATTTTTCACTTCTGCATACAGGGAAGGGTGTCCTGTCCATGGCAAATTCCGGTCCTTCGACAAACGGAAGTCAGTTCTTTATTACACATGCAGCCACTTCATGGTTGGATGGAAAGCACACGGTTTTTGGACAGGTTGTGGATGGCATGGATGTCCTGGATGCCATTGCCGTTGTGACAGTTGATTCAAGCGACAAACCAACGGAACCTGTTAGAATGAACAAGGTGAGCATTGTTCGGGTTGGGGAAAAGGCCAATTCCTTTGAGACGGGACAGGCTGCATTTGATGCATACCTGCAAGCCAGTCACCCGAATGAAACTGCTGGTGAAAACCACCTTCTTGAAACCCGGGCCAAGGATGGTTACAATGTCACTTCTTCAGGTCTTGTCTATAAGGTGATCGAGGAGGGGACAGGGAATCAAGCCAGTTCCAGCAGCCTTGTGACGCTGGACTATGAGGGGCGTTTGATTGACGGCACTGTCTTTGATAGTTCCTACGTCCGGGGAACACCGACCAGTTTGTACCTGAACCAGGTCATCCCGGGTTTTGCTGAAGGGGTACAACTCATTAAGACCGGTGGCACTATTGAGTTACATATCCCAAATGATATTGCCTATGGAGAAAGTAATGTAGGATTGCTCATTCCCGCCTTTTCCACGATTATCTTCACTGTGGAGCTGATTTCATTCCAGTGATGAAATTTATTCATCTGGCAAGAATTCGAAAAAGAACTACCTCTATTGTTTCAAAATGAAAAAATTAGTTGCGACTCTCTATCTGGTCATTGCACCAATTCTGGTCGGTCAAACCAAGGATTTGCTTATTGAGGCTGAATCCTTTGCCAGTCCCGGCGGCTGGAAGCTCGACACCCAGTTTATCACCGAGATGGGT
>JABJCN010000077.1 GCA_018668635.1 Opitutia bacterium | reverse complement strand
GAAAGATTGCCCTGTATAGTCTTATGAAGAGGGAAAAGCTTCCAGTCGGTCTTTTTCTTTTCAGTTCCGTGGCATGATAGGCAATTTACCTTTTTCTGCCATTGGTGAAATTGAAGCTGTTCGTCTTTGGCTCCGCGGTTGTCTTTTTTGCCAAGGAGGTGATCGACTTCCGGGGAAGGAGTGGGGTTCCGTTCATTTTGCTTGGCCAGGATGTCTGCCTGGGCCTGAACAAGGAACAAACCCCCTAGCAACAGGAATGCCGCGATGATTGTTCCCAGTGTATTGATTTTAGTTTTCATGGTTTTCAGTTCTTTCGGTTTCCGTCGTGTGCCAAGAATTCAGGTAATGCGCTCCATGAACGAACCTCCGTTTGCCGCAAGGGCATTCGTGGGACTCGATATTCGTAACGCCTCCGGATGGGTAAATGCCTCCTTCAACAGTCGGCTTGTTTCGGAAATACTTAGAATTTCCGGTGGAGTCCAATTCGTGTTGTTACCGGAGATCTGCCGTTCATCCTCGGTGGAGAGCGCTTTTATTGGATTGTCTAAAATATACCGCCTTTCGGTCGCAAACTTGAAGACCTCGCCCCAAACCATCCTGTAGTTTCTACGGGTACGGTAGGCAACATGAAGGTTGACCAGGTAATCTCTGATATCCTGTGGCGTGAGTGTCTTGATGAGGTAATCACCGAAGGCTTTTGACAGTTTCGAGCATCGAGACCGGGCATCACGCAGGCTGCGTTCCCGCAAGTCGCCTTTTGCTGCTCTGGCTTCCTTGATGGTGATAAACTCATCCACCACCTGGTCTACAGTCCGCTCACCTCCTTCCGGATTCAACCTGGAACTGGCAAACTCGACGGCATCCATCAAGTCTAGCCCATGTTGTTTCGCGTAACGCGTTGCGCGGACCGCGATACGCCGCTGGTTCTTGTCGAGCATGGAGAATTCCTCTCCGAGGGCGGCTAGGTTTGCGTATTCATCCCGGGCGAAGTTCCTCGCCTCGTTGATGTCCCGGAACTGCCGGTCCTTACGGGCGCCGCCTGCCAGTCTGGCAGGAATTCTTACGCGGTAGGAATGGCCGAAGCCCTCCCTACTAGCACTGCCGCGTGTCTTGTTTCGTATCTGGCAGATGTGGATGCCAGACCCTTTTGGATATTCGAATTGATCTTTCTCGGTGGGCGTCGCGTTCATAGTCCTGATATTATGGCAGGACCCCCGTTCTGTAAACCACATTTGGGAGGAATCGGGGTGGATTAGTTGACAACCGTCCCCGATCCCGCTGATAGAGCCAAATAAATGGTGGAGGTGGCGGGAGTCGAACCCGCGTCCCCGATGGTTTCAAACACGGCGTCTACACGCTTAGCCATCCTGTTTTAAATTTAAGTGTCAGTCGGGCAGGGGCACCCTTGTCACTGATCCGGTTTTCACTGTTTCACTTCTGGAATGCCGGCAAAATGTGCGAAGTGTTTCCCGCTTTTTTTACGCCCTGTGAGCTTAGCGGGAGTGGGCCCACATGGACGACGCAGACTTAGGCTGCGATAAGTTCCTGGCTTGCGCCGGGGAACTCGATTACATTATTTTTGGCATTTGTAAGCCTGACACATTGTTAAGGAGCCAAGTGTCATCTCCTGCGTGCAACCATGCCCTACGCGCATCCGGTCGAATCCGGAACACCCCCATGAAATTTTTAAATGGTTTCAGGGCAATCATGCGATCCCTGAGAAAGAACAGAATGGTACAAGGTGTAGGGATTTCCCGATTTTTCAAGTGGAAAGGGGAATCAGTCTTCAATATCCAGCATGGCAGGACCGGTCTGGAGGGTTCCGCTTGAGAGGATGCGTGCGCGCAGACCACCACGACCCTTGAGAAATTCCTCCATGCCAGGTGCAAATGACTGGTCCATCCAGTAGCAGGGGGCACATTCCTGTGTGCCCGCGAGGGTCACATTGCCAATTTGAAAGTTTTTGTTGATGAGGGAGTTGAGGTCGATGCCACGTGTCAGGATGTTTCTTCGCAGGACCTCAGGGGCGCGGTCATGGCACTGGAGTGCGTCCTGCGCCTCGTGGAACACGGCCTCATCAAAGAAGGTGACCTGACCCTTGAAGTTTTCCTTGTACTCGAAGTAACGATCGCCAACGAGGCCTTTTCCTGCGACACATTCGACAGAGTCAGGGCTATGACGAGGATTATTGCCCCGAGGTTTTCCGTGGTGGCCTTTGAAATCGTGTCCGGAGGATATGTAGAAGGCGAGTATTTCGATCTGCATTACAAGGGATTATGGCTTTTCGTGAAATTGTGGAATGGAAAGTTTAAAATCAAAAATGGGAAGCTGAAAATGTATGGTTTTTGGTTTTTCTAAATTTGCGCATTGCTAATATGTTTATAATAAATAAATATACAATATAAATGTTAAGCAGCGAAGGAAAGGCATTGATGATCCTGAATGGATTGCCTCATGTGGGTCCAATAACATTGAATCGTCTGTTGCATGTATTTGACGACGATGCTGTTCGTTTGATGCAGTCGGATGAAAAGGCGTTGATGAAGGTTGAGGGTGTAGGGCCGAAGATTGCAGGAACATTATCCGGTTGGCGTAAGCATTTTGATTTAAAGCGTGAACTTGCACTGCTGGAGAAGCACCAGGTGGGTTTTGTCACATGGAAGGATGAGGAATACCCGTCGGTCTTGAAGCAGATACCGGACCCGCCGATTGGTTTGTATCAATCTGGATCGCTTTCGCTGAAGGAGGTTCGATGTATTGGGATTGTCGGGACACGGAAGGCCACACTTTACGGACAGAAACAGGCGGGTCGGATTGCGGCACGGTTGGCGCAGGCGGGGTATTGTATCGTGAGTGGGATGGCCAGAGGGGTTGATGCGTCGGCTCATCAAGGGGCCCTGGATGCCGGTGGAGCCACGGTCGGGGTACTGGGGTGTGGCCCGGATATTGTTTATCCACCGGAGAATGCCGACCTGTATGGGAGTATGCGGAACGGTGGGGCGATGGTGTCGGAGTTCCCATTTGGGCGGAGGGCGGACCGGCAGACCTTCCCGATGAGAAACCGTGTGGTTGCCGGCATGTGTGAAGCGGTGGTCGTGGTCGAGTCTGCGAAGAGTGGAGGCAGCATGATCACGGCCCGGTTTGCCGGGGAGCAGGGGCGACAGGTTTTTGCCCTTCCAGGCCGGGTGGATCAATCTTCAAGCGCGGGATGTCACCAATTGATTCGGGATGGAGCCACCCTGGTGACCTGTGCTGAGGATATATTGGATGAACTGGGTGCAGTGGGGCAGGGGATGATTGATCTGCAGATGGAGGTGGAAGGGGAAAAGCTAAAGGTGTCGAAGGAATTGTCCGGGCCGGAGGGGAGGGTATATGCCATCCTTGATGCCGGGGAATTGCTTTTGCTTGAGGAGGTTGCGGGACGGGCGGAAGTCCCTGTGCAGGAGGCGGCCTCAAGCTTGATGATGCTTGAATTGAAGCGCCTTGTGGTGAAACGTGCGGACGGGCGGTTTGAACGGAGAGGGTAGGGGGTTCAACCCGGTGGCCAGTCCAGTTGGCGACCACCGAGCAGGTGAACATGAAGGTGGGGAACGGTTTCACCACCGTCCTCTCCATTGTTGATTACGATGCGAAATCCATTTTCAAGGTTCAGGTTCTTTGCTATTTGCCCGGCTGTCAGGAGGAGATGTCCAAGCGTTGCCTGATCTTCCTTGGAGGCTTCTCCAACGCGAGGAATGGGCTTGCGTGGAATTATGAGCAGGTGGATTGGCGCCTGTGGGTTGATGTCGCGGAGGGCGATACATAGGTCATCCTCGTACTCGATTTGGCCGGGAATCTCACCGGTCATGATTTTCTCAAAGAGTGTTTTTTCCATTGGATAAAAGGCGACAGGTATTAACAATAAGGACTGAAGTCAGGATTGACTGAATGCTGCTGCGGTCTCGGATTCAGAGAATTTTCGGTACTTGCTTGCGTAACGGATATAGGCTGTCGCGTCGATGCTACGCAGTCGGTTCATGATGATTTCTGCAATGGCTCGGGATGGTATTTCCAGATCAAACTCGTTCTGGAGATGATCAAGGGTTTCATTGACAAGAATTTCTATTTGCTCGCGGTTGCATGGGCGCTTGGTCAATGCCTTGCCGAGTCCGGCTAGCAACTTTGTCTTATTGAATGGTTCCTGGGTCCCATT
>JABJCN010000116.1 GCA_018668635.1 Opitutia bacterium | reverse complement strand
GGATCGAAAGTTGAAGATTTGCGGGTTCATATGGTTCCAGGGATGGAATGACATGTTCAACAAGGATGCGCTTGCGGAGTATGAGGACAACCTGGTGAACCTGATCCTGGATGTACGCAGGGAATGGGGGGATTCCTTGTTGCCGGTCGTGGTGGGTGAACTTGGCAATGGCGGTGAGAAGGCCGGCGGGAATATGTTGGCCATCCGGAAGGCTCAGGCTGATGCGTGTAAACGCAAGGAACTAAAAGGGGGTGTCTCCTTTGTTAAAACCACGCAATTCGCCCGACCGAAGGAGGATTCTCCCAATGTCGGGCATGGACACCATTGGTTTGGTAACGCGGAAAGCTATTTCCTGATCGGTGATGCCCTTGGTGAGGCAATGGTCAAAATCTTGAAGAAATGAAACATTTAATTTCTTCTGTCATCCTGCTGTTACTGACTGTCTTTATTTCATACGCGGAGGATCGCCCCAACATCGTGGTCATCATGTCAGATGACATGGGGTATTCTGATCTTGGGTGTTTTGGTGGTGAAATTCGAACTCCAAATCTGGATAAGCTGGCCGCTGGTGGTTTGCGATACACTAACTTTTACAGTGAAAATATGTGCTGGGTCTCCCGGGCATCGCTGCTTACCGGTTGCTATCATCGAACCTCCCTGTACAATGGTGGCCTGCACCCTCGTTGTGTAACCCTGCCGGAAGCCCTCCGTTCAAACGGTTATTCCACCCTTATGTCCGGTAAGTGGCATCTTGCCGGCAAGTCTGGGCAAAAGCCGATTTACCCGAATGACCGGGGATTTGACAGTTTCTATGGCATCCTTGGTGGAGCCGCCAGTTTCTTTGCCCCGCACAGCCTGAGCCGAAACAAGGTTAACGTGGAGGAAGAATATAGCGCGAAGGACTACTACTTCACACGAGCCATGAGTCGTGAGGCAGTTAAACATATTGATTCTGCCGATTCAGGGAAACCGCTTTTCCTCTATTTGACATACACGGCTGCACATTGGCCACTTCATGCCCCGGAGGCTGATATTGCCAAGTACAAGGGACGCTACAGCATGGGTTGGGACAAGCTTCGCGAGCAGCGGTTGGCCAGAATGAAGAAATTGGGAGTTGTACCAAAGGATATTCCGATGTCTCCCCGGCACCCCATCGTGCCTGCATGGGATGATGAAGGGCACAAAGCTTGGCAGGAGCGTCGGATGGAGGTTTATGCGGCCCAGGTCACGATCATGGACGAGGGAATCGGCCAAGTCATGGATGCCCTCAAGCGAACCGATCGTTTTAAGAACACCTTGATTTTCTTTACCATCGATAACGGCGGTTGCCATGTGGAGTATGGAAAAGACCGTAAGGGTTCCTATCTTCCGGAGAAAACCCGTGACGGACGCCCCATGAAACCCGGCAACATCCCGGACCTAATGCCCGGGCCGGAGGTGACCTACCAGAGCTATGGCCATGGTTGGGCCAATGCATCCAATACACCGTACAGGTTTTTCAAACAGTATGATCATGAAGGTGGAATTCATACCCCGATGATTGCGCATTGGCCGGATGGAATCGACACAAGGGGAGCGATTGTAAAGAGTTTATCCCACCTTATTGACCTGATGCCCACTATCCTGGATGTTAGCGGGACAAAACTTGCCAAGGAGTCCGGTGGCGGGCAGCGCATCGAGTTGGACGGCCTTTCTTTAACGCCTACATTTTCAGGCGACAAGCAACGCGGTCATGAATCCCTTTTCTTTAATCATGCCAAAGGTCAGGCAATCCGTCATGGGAAATGGAAACTGGTCAGGGTGAAGCAGGGAAAGAAAAAACTTTGGGAGCTTTACGATATTCAGAGTGATCCGAACGAAATGAATAACCTTGCCACGCAAAACCCAGCCAAGACCAGGGAACTTACCCTGCGCTGGGAATCATGGGAAAAGAAACTGCTTGCGAAGGCCAGATAGACCTACTTCTTGGGCAGTAGCCATATGTTGCGGAAACTGACGGGGTTGCCGTGACCTTGCAGATGAATGTGTGACTCGGCTTTCTCGGGGCGTCCGCCTCCCGCACCTGTTCCTTTGGGTAGTTCCACATCATCATGAATCTTCACCCCGTTGTGGATTGTTGTGATGCGGGCATTACGGGTCTTCTTGTTGCCGTCGAAGCGGGGGGCGGTGAAATGTATGTCGTAGGTTTGCCAGGCAAGAGGGGGGAGGCACATATTCACGTCCGGGGTCTTGGTTCGATACAGGGCACCGCAGAAATTGAACTCACCCTTGATCCCAAAAGAGTCAAGAACCTGCGTTTCATAGTTGTTAAAGATGTATACTCCGCTGTTTCCCCTGTCCTGATTGCCGGGCTTTACATTAGGTTTATAAGGAGTGCGAAACTCGATGTGAAGGTGAAAGTCCTTGAACTTATTCTTGGTGATCTGGCCTTCAGTAAGATACTGGCCCCGGGTTTTTCCCGGGTCGAATCCATTTGTTTTCCCATCGAACAGAATTGTGGCACCCTTGGGCGCTTTCTGACCGATGGTCGGGCTCTTGCGTGAGAGCTTGGAGTAGGAAAAGTTCTTCCCTTTGGCTTTGCCGTTGATAATGGTGATGATAGCGCCATCCGGTCCGGAAAGGACAACCTTACCTTTACCGGTTTCTCCATTGTAGAGGGCGAATGTATTATCCTTTGCACCGGCTCCGGGAAGTCCTCCCTTGTATACGGCTGCCTGAAACTTACCTCCACCAAGGGCTACAACCTGGATGCCCAAGCCGGATCCTCCATCATTTTCACCATATTCGCCTTGTATAAGGAAATCAGGATCTTCCTTTGCTGCCGTTTCGGGGGCCGTCCAAGCTTTGCCTTTGGCTTTGGCTTGAATAGAAAGGGGAAAGGCAAGGATCAAGAAGGAGATAAGATATTTTATTTTCATGGTTTGTTAAAAGATTAGGTTGGAATCTGTTCAGTCACTTGGCGATGCAAAACAGGTGCTTATCGCCTCGAAGAAAAATCTGCCCATCGTAAATGGCCGGAGATGCATTTGTCTCTTCACCAAGGTTGTTTTGTGCGACAACTTCAAACTTTGGGCCGGGCTTGATAACTGTCATTACCCCCCTGTCTGAAAGAAAATAAGCCAGGCCGTTTGCCGAGATGATGGAGGCACTATGCCTTCCCGGTAAGCGTTCCATCCAAAGTCGTTCGCCGGTCTTGGCGACAAAGCAACTGGCAACGCCATTGTCTGCCACGACAAGGAAGTGCGGACCAATTGAAATTGGGCTTGGTACATAGGAACAACCTTTGGATGTTGTCCAGACAACATGACTCTTGGTGACGTTGCCATTGCCTGTGGGGTCAATAGCCTGCATGAAGCGTTTGGGAAATCCACAGGTCATGAAGAGGAGTTCCCCATTATAGACAACAGATGCGACAAATTGTTCTGTAGGTCCATCAACAATCCAGTGTTGCCTGCCTGTGTCCGGGTCATAACTCGCCACACACTTGTTGCCTGACAGGATCATCTGGTTTCGTCCCTTGATATTTCGGATGATCGGGGTACAATAACTGCGGGTCTTATTGGGGCGTTCGGTTTTCCATAGTGGTTCCCCTGTCTTGCGGTCAAGGGCGACGATATAAGCGTCCCCATCATGATCTCCATTGATGATGAGCTTGTCTTTCCATATAATTGGACTGGAGCAATAACCATGTTTACTGGAGAAGTTGCCGGGGCGCTTTTTCCAGAGAGGAGCTCCGTCCATGCCATAGGCAGCAATAAACATTTCATTGCCGTCAAGGAAACTCAGGTAGATTCGCATACCATCCGTCACCGGTGTACTGGAAGCTCTACTGTTTAGTTGGTGGATTTTTTCGAAGGGGCTCTCAAGGATGTTTTTCTGCCAGAGTTGCCTTCCTGTTTTTCGATCTATACAAACAAGCGCTCGTTGCCGGGTGTCATCAATAGCCGTCACAACATAGACTCGATTATCCCAGACAATGGGAGATGCATGGCCTTTGCCGGGTAGTGGGGCCTTCCATACAAGGTTTTCCTTTATGGTCCATGAAACAGGCAGCCCGGGATCCAGAGATGAACCATCTCCCCGTGGCCCCCTCCATCCTGGCCAGTTTTCAATATTGGCATGGATGGATATGTTTGAGATTAAAACGAGTAGGCAGGCAATGGTATTGAAATTCATGGTTCTACATTCGGTTCGGTTGGTTTGAATGGTGGTTCATAAATTTCCAGTGCCTGTATGTCTAGTGCCGCTTTTCCTTCCTCTGGTACGATGCGAAGAAAGTGGCGCTTGTTAGTCAGATTAGTGACTATCCCAGCCCGAAATACCTTACCATTTTCGCCGGAGAATGAAATTCTGGACACAGGTTTACCATTGATGATTATCTGGGCATTGCCTCCTTCTGGAGAGTGAATGCCTACAAGTTCAATGCGGTTCCCTGTGAAGGGCAAATCAAAGGCTTCACCGGGTTCAAACTTAAAAAACACATTGACCCTGCGCTCACGTGTTCGTGGCTTGTAGTTAAAGTTTTTAACGGGTTTACGAAGGTGTGCCAGGATGTTCTCGCGGAGAAGGTTTGCCCCGTTTGCGTTTATGGATTCTGAGTCTTTGAGAAGTTTGTCGATAGTTTGTTTTTTCTCCCTTAGATGTTCCCCCCAGATTTTACGGTTTTCCACAAACTCAGCGCCGTGCCTGCGACAGGTTTCCCTGAGTACATCAATATCCTGATCAACAGCGTTTTCGATTTTCCCCCAGTTGCCCCCGTCGATCATTCGCCAGTGTATACTGGGTACAAGAATGTCAGCCGTGCTGTGAGTGCGGATTTTTGTCAGCAGACTATCCAGTTCATTGGGTTTGCCAGTGGCATAGAGAATGACCAGATCCGGGTGGTCGTGCAGTACATTCATGGTTATCCATTGATTAAGGACTTTCCATGATGCGTCTTTAACCGTCTTGGTTTTTAATTCAATCTTTGGGCAATGGGGGAATCTTGTGATGAGATTCTGACGTAAAATTGAACCATTTCCCAGACTTTCGATGGAGGGTTCTCCAAGGGCCCATACTCTTAAGGGTCGAGCTGGCTTAAAGCCTTTTTGAAGCTTTTGAACGGTGAGGGCAAGAGATTGACCATTATTCTCTCCTTTATCCTGCGGAAATACTACATGAGTGCAACCAACCAGAAGGAGCGCTGAGATTAAACCTTTGCTTTGCATTATTTTTTCCGGAAGTCAAAACAGCAGATGCTATTGGCCCGGCGCAGGTAGAGCAGACCATCATTAATTGCCGGGCTCGGGCATCGCATTGCACCAACCTTTATGCTGGCAAGTTCCTTGTACTCATCGGATGAAGCATCCAGTATGGTCAGTAATCCTCCGTTGTTTTCCATGACGAATAGTTTGTCATCAGCCAGAATGGGGGAGGCAATCTCAGACTTTGCCGGCTTGTTCCATTGAATTTTTCCTGTCTGGATGTCAGCGCATAAATGCCTGGAGGCACCAAGAAGGTAAACCCATCCTTTATGGAGGATCGGACTGGAGGAATATCGGCGAGATGTGTAGAGGTACTCCCATGTTTTTTTGATTCCATCCTTTGTTAATTGATAAACAACAAGGCCGGAATCACTGTGCTTGTGCTGAATGGCCACATAGTTGCCACTGACAGCTGCAGAGGCATCGCCGCCACCGTTGACCTGCCAGCGGATTTCTCCGGTGTTGCCGTTTACTCCAATAAACTCTTTGCTCGATTGGCAGAGTATGGTTAGGCTCCTGTTTTTACCCCATGTTGCCGGTGACGTCTTGTTCCCTTTAACCGATTTTTGTTCCCAGAGAAGTTCGCCGGATTTTGCATCAAGAGCCTTCAGTGTATTATCAAGAATAATGAGTTTTTCTTCCACTATCAAGGGGGAGGATGCCGGCCCTTTGCTGATAATAGGAGATTTCCAGATCAGTTTCCCTGTCATGGCATCAAGGCAGTAGGCGACTGAACCGCATACCGAGTAAACACGACCACCAGCAATACAGGGTGTGCTGGAGGCGCTTCGATTAACTGGTTCGGTAGGGGACTCAAATCGCCAGACCTCGTTGCCTGTCATTGCATCAAGGCATAATACGGTGTCTCTGGCAACACGCTTGGTTCCGGGTATGGCATCCAGTACTTTTTCATTGATGCCCTTTTCCCATCCCTGCTCCTTAACCCATTTATCTAGGCTGGTTTGGTCCGGGAAGGGGGAGTCCTTCTTACTGGAAACAGTATCAAGGACCTTGATGGGAAGAGCGGTTTTTCCCTGTTTGAGTCGCCCTCTTACATAGCTTTCGTAGTGAAGTTTTTCCTCTTCTGTCAGTTTTTCTTTTATCCAATGATCAATCCATTCCTCAAGCTTGCTTCCACGGAGTCGCGGTGAGAGATTGAGTCTTGCTTCCTCCATTGCTGCGATTTTTCCTGCAGGCATTTTCGTGTTCCTGTAGCCCAGTTTGCGAAGGACACGGCTATCAATTATACGCTTCGTCGCCGGTACATGACGATGCCATATCAGGCTGAGATATGCATGGCCGTTTTCAATAACAATACTGCTGTGGCCACCATCATCATCGCTGGGGATTTCAAAACTCTCCCATAGCAGGGTCGGTATTTTGTCCGGGAATTCTGTTTTCAGCGCTGGACTGTCTTGAGCCACTCCATTGCGGTATGTACCTCTCCATTGTGGCCAGGAGGCATGCAGTGCTGAAATTGAAAGGTAAACCGTTAATACAGCATGGAGTTGGATGTATTTCATTATCAAGATCGAGTATCTAGAATGTTGATTTCAGTAGAGCAAGTCCTCTCTTGCTAATGGAATGAATTTCCAAAAACTGACTATGAAAATGAAGAGCAAAAAATATTTGTCAGACAGGGGTCTGTTTAGCGTTCTTGTCACGATCCCAACACTTTTTATTTTGGCTGCTTGCAGTTCCAGGGAGTTAAAGGATACCAATCTGGATAAGGACGTTGTGGATTCCTTCGACTGGTCGGGTTCCAGTGGCCAATTTGCTGACAAGTTTGTTATGCGGAATGGAAAACTGCATACCTTGTCAGATTATTCAGGTACAATTATAATTCTGGACGATGAGGCCCGCAATGTCTCTAGAGAAAACTACAGGGATGGTGTCCGAACAGGGGTCTCCACGCGGTGGTGGGAAAATGGACAGAAGAAGATGGAGGCAACTTATGTTGACGGAAAGCCTAGTGGCCCTACTTTTGAATGGTTTCTTAGTGGAAAGAAGAAACTCGAAAAGGAATACAGTAATGGTATTCCACATGGCAAGGAGGTTGCCTGGTACGATGATGGTGAGATGCACTACGAGCGCCATTACTCTGGTGGCAAACCTCATGGGGTCTGGACTGACTGGGCACGGGGAGGGACCATTGCCCGCCAGATTCAATATGAAAACGGCAAGGCCATTAAGCAAATTGCGCCATAAATCACTTTGATTTCTTTCAGCCTTTTGGGAAATCGTATGTTGTCGCGAATTTCAATCTGTCTGTAGCAGAATACGGTAATAGCGCTGTGTCTTCCCTTGAAGACCGGAATCGGTGAAGGAGGTTGCATTGCCAGCGGTGGCAGCTGGCACATCAGTCCGGAGGTCCATCCAGTCCTCGGTTAGTTTTTCTACATACTGGATGTTGTAGGTCTTACCCGGGGCACTAAACCAGTGAATGGTGAATTCGTTGGCTGAAGTTTTTTCTGTGGTGATGGCAGTAAAGGCTGATTGGATGTCAGTCGGGTCAGTACCTGCATGGTACTCGACCAGGTTGCTTTGTGTATCTCCATCGAAATCTTCATCAGGTCCAGAGTCCTGATTGGAGAAATATTGGTTCTCCCATTCATCCGGAAGCCCGTCTTCATCTGAATCGCCATTGCCGTGAGATCCAGGGCTTGGGGGGAGTATGGTCCAGCTACTGGCGATCAAACCAAATGCATCCGTTGATGTACGGTTAAGTGATTGTCCGTTGCCGGCTGCCTGGGGCCAGGGATCTTTGTTGTTAAATCTTACTGCATCGGTAATTGGGTGCGGTATGTACGCCGGTTCGTCGGCAGGTGAATTATCAGTTTTCTGCAGGTGGAGGACCTCGCCCATGTTATCGAGACTTCCCTTATAGCCTCCAAGAAAGCGACTGTTGACGTTTACTCCATAGTGGAGGGCAAACGCGGCGGTTTTGTCACGGTTCTCAGGTTTATCCGGGTTGAAGCTAAGAATTGTAAGGGTCCCATGGGCCGGAAGGATGGTGTGTGCAGGGAAGTCAAAATCAATACCTTTACGAATACGCCAACCTGTAAGATTTAATGTATCCGTGCCAGAGTTGTGGATTTCGATATATTCCAAGTCATTTGGGTCATCCTGAATGTTGGCGAGCTTGGGTTGGTATAATATCTCAGTTATTACCACTGGCCCGAAACGTGGCCCGGAGTTGGTTTTACCAAGGGTACGATCGGTCTGCGGAACGAAGGGTGCAGTTACTTCCCCGTCCGGCACCCGGCCAAAGCTTATGCCGTTCAGTGCTGCCCCAAACTCAACATGGTCACAGAAGGCAATTGGGCGAGTCTTGCCGGGTTCTCCCTTCAAAAGATATATATCATCTCCCTTTGCGCTATTTAGAGAAAAATGATTTTCCTGTGGATTCAAGGGGGTTGGATTGAAATGGGTTTCATTAAAGGTTTTGTAGCCACCGGCTGGAAGGTTGTTGCCTGACGGAATCTGGAACTTGGCATGTTCTTTGTTGCTATCCGATAACCACCAACCGGATATGTCCACGTTCGAGTTGGTTGGGTTATAGAGTTCTATCGTATCTGTGAGCGGAAGGTCTGTGTGGGTGAGAGCTTCGTTAATGAGGATACCGACAGGTGGTTCAGAGCCGTCGCGTCCCGGCGATCCAAGATAGTCGTGACTGGATCGCCAGTTCTCGGGTGAATGATAATTAGCCGAGGTGTCGATGACCTCAAGTGAACTTCCATTCCCATCTGCGCGCCCAGGCCAGTCCTTATCGTCCTGATACTCGAAATAATGGATCGGGAGATTTTCCTGTGAGACCAGACGTAGTTTTTCACCTCCATCTTTGAGATTTCCAGAGAAAGTTGCTGAAATTGGAATCTCATTTCCGTAACGCATACGAAATGTTTCAATGTTTGCGACAACAAGGGTGTGTTTTCCCGGATCAACGACATGATTACCGAGAGTTACTTCAATTCCTTCGGTAAAGGCGGTCTTATTTAGATTGATGGGGCGGGTTCCTATGTTTTTTAGCTCCACAAACTCGAAGTCCGAGGCTTTTAGACCGGGATTGCGTCCCAGTTCCTCCCTTGTGGGTGCTAGAGGATTGTAGTTGATTTCTGTGATAGCAAGGTTGGAGGACCTGGCAGGTTCTGCACCAACTATGAAGGTGACTTCGGATGCACTACTCCATGGCCATTGATGCCCTGATTCGTGAATCCGTGCGATAATTTTGGTGGTTTCATTGATACTCAGTGAAGTTGTCGATTTGGCTGTTGTGCTGATTCCGCCTCCGGCCAGACGAGGGTCTGTTCCATCCGTTGTGTAATAGAAGGTGGCGTTGTTGTTGGTCTTTGATAGCTCGATTCGGGATCCTTTGGCCACTTCACCCTCGACCGAAGAAAAGGTGGGGGGACTGAGGAACTGTTTGTCCATCCACTCGACTCGAGCCTTGATCCATCCCTTTAAGTGACTGACTTCACCCTCCCATCCACCACCCACTGTCGAGTAGGTTCCCCCATTGGTGGAGTCTCCCCATTTTTGCCAGTTGCGTGCCTGTGCTTCCCGGATTTGAGATGCGAGGTTGTCCACGATGCTGTTCGTATTGCTGATGCTCCATATGTCTTTTCGCAATACTTGGTAACGATCGACGTAATCCTGACGGAAGTCAGGATCCTTAAACATTTTACCCCACCATGCATATGTGAAGTAGGTCATGCCACTGGAGGGATTCCATCCAGTGGGTTCACGTGCACGACCATCATTGTCGCAACCAAGAGTGCGATCAAAGTCCCAAATCGGGCCGTAGGTAAGCTTTCCGGACCGGGGTTTGTAAAGGTAGGTACTGAGCCGAAGTCCATCAGGGTCCTTGGTCAGTAAACGAAGCAGGTGGTTGTCAATGGATTTGTGGACATCAAAATATTCCCGGTAGTGAAGTCCTGTTGATGGGTTTTTGTAATTGCCTTGGTCAAGTGCGGTTCCGTATTCACCGATGTAGTTTCGAATGTAGTTGCGCTGTGCAGTAGTCAGATTGACGGTCTTGGGGTAAACATGGTTGATGGACCCCTGTCCTCCCGCACTGAAACTGGCGTCTCCAGGGTCTGCACGGTCCACTTTCAGAATATAACCACCGGTGACATCTGGGGTTGCATTATCACTGGCGTCCATCCTTGCGACGTTGACCCGGTCCTCGTCCCGTTTGATTTTTTCAATAATTGCATAGACTCCCATGTAGTTCGATGGATAAGTCAATGAACCTCCATCTGTATCCATAAATACCTCAACGAAGCGCGTTCTTGGGGCGTAAACTCCCATCTGGTTGCTCAATTCATAGATGAAGGGATTCCTCACCAGTGCTAGGTCAAAACGATACCTGCCGCTCAGCACCCAGTCTGAATTGGCTGGCATACCAAGTGGCTTAATTTCCCTGTCCTCATCATCCTCGTTCCATGTTTCAAGGGCTAGTGCATACTTTGCAAATCCGCTTGAACTGGACCCCCTGACCTTGGTCCCTGCACGTGAAGAAATTTTGTAGGCATCATCAATCTTGGCTCGCCCCGTGAACTTGTCTGGTTCAATTAGTCCGAAAAAGGACGTTTTTAGTGTATTGCCGTTCGGCTTGCCGATGCCGAAGTTGTCAACGACGACGATCGGCAGGTTTGAGCTGAAGCCTTGTGCGTTGGAGGCGATGCGAATGTAGGTGTGGCTTTGTGTCGGGCTGGGGGTGAACCCGGTAGAGAAGGCCCGGGCACGTACTTGGGTTGAATTGCTCAGCGTTATCGGAGCTGTGTAGAGTGAGGAATTGGTTGTTGGGATACTTTGATTTGTGGTGTATCGGATTACCACTTCAGGTTGGGTGTGGGTGAGTTCCAGCTTTAGAGGGTCTTTGAAAGACCTGCTTGTCTGTGAGAAGGAGACGGTTGTTAAAGGCGGCCCATTGGGAGAGGAGTTGGCGGTACCCGGTGTGGGTGGATACAAAAAGTGAGGATTATCAAGGTCCATGCCTGGAGCCTCGTACCCGGTCAGGGTTGCCTTTAGGTAAAAATTCGGGTCATTTTTGCCGAAATTGAAAAGATGGATGGCGAGTATGTTTCGACCCTTCCTTAGAATGGTGCCTGCATTGGGAATCAGGAAACGTTCAGTTGTGAGGATTTCGGAACCGGCCCGACTTTTGGTTGACGGAGTGTTCCAAGTGGCTCCCTCCGAGATGTTCTTTCGGGCCACCTCCTTACCATTCAGGTAGGCGATGAATCCATCACCATAATCAAGGTCAAGTCCAAGGCGTTCCAGAAGGAAGAATTCGTCGTCAGTATGGAAGGGGATACGAACGAACAGGCTGGTTGCCTTACCTTGAAGATCCTCTTTTAGGTCAAGCAGGAGTTCCTCGTTCTCAAAGTCAAGGGTGCCAATCCCACCTGGGCCTGATCTCCATGTTGAGTCATCGAACTCATCCAGGCCTGAACTACCTTTCCATGCCCCTTCAGGAGCGGAGTTTGTCGGGATATATACATTGTATATTTCGTTTGGCTTAATCAGGTGCTTGGCTTTTTCATGAATTGAGAGTCCGTAGGAGTATTCTTCAAATTGTAGGGGGTAGCCGGGATCAAACTCGTGAACAATTGTCTTGTCAGGCTTTGAAAGTGCGAGGTAGCTTCCGTCTGTGGAAAGGCGAAAGTTGGTGTGGAGTTCCCCGTTATTGACCGGGGACTTGTCCTTGCCCGAACAATAGACCAAGAGATGAGTACCTGGTTGTAGGTTGTGACTTGGCAATCGCCACTTGTCCCTACGATCCTTGTTGTCGGTGAGGAACCATCCATCAAGGTCGATGGTAGTGGAGGCCGGGTTGTGTATTTCAATCCAATCGGAGTACTCACCATCGTTATCCTTGAGCGAGGTGTTGTTGGACTTGATTTCCGAGATAACCGGATTGGCTGCTCGTGGAAGAAGGATTCTTACGCTGGATGTTGTCCGACCTGCATTGTTGGTTGCAGTAAGTGTGTAGACCGTGTCCCTGTTTATCGTGACTTCTACGGTGCCATTTGCGCCACTGATGGCTTGGGTTCCCTCATCAATGGCAACAGAATCGGCATGCCTTGAATCCCAGGTCAAGGTGATGGTTTCACCTGCATTGACTTGATAATTGCTGGCGCTGAAGCTCCGGATGACGGGGCGATCATCAACAATCACCCGGGTCTTTGCTGTGCGAGATCCATCACTGTTTGCCACTCGAAGGGTGAACTCCGTGGTGGTGGTGATGGTGGTTTCGAGGAATCCGTTGGCACCGGAAATTGGTGGCAGTCCATCAATTTCCAGAGTCTCACCAGCGGTGACATCCCAGATGAGTTTAACCGTCTCGCCGGATCGCACGATGGATTTGTCCACCCTAAAGGCATTTATGACTGGTCCGGGAAGATCATCTGGGCCCTTCTGGAAACTGGACTTTACGGAATCTTCGGTGAGGGCACGATCATGAATGCGAAATTCGGTGATCCTGCCGTCATAGTATGGGATCATCGTGAACTGCGATCTTCCCAGCCAGTTATTGTCATCCTGAATGTCTGCAAGGGATATAGTGGTAATTGTGGAATTTTGGAGTTCACCGTCGATGTAGAGTGAAACAATGTTGTTTTCATCGTCGTATGACACCGCCATGTGATATTGGGTTTTTTTATCCCCGGCGAGTGCAATGCTACTATTTACCTTTCGCTCGGAACCGGTCTTTGTAATGGCAAATCTTGCCTTTTTAGGGCTTACACTGATTCTTGGCGATAGGTAGAGATATTGGCGCGTATCACGACCAAAGTCAAAAATTCGTTCCCAATAGGAAGTGGTTGGCCCATCCCAGGTTGTCCAAACCTCAAAGGAAGTATTCTTGAACTTGGATATTATGCCTGGTGGTAATTCGATATAGTCATCAAAACCGTCCAGGTCCACTTGTCCTGAACCATCCAGTCGAGTCCCCCCAATAATGGATCCATGGTTTCCTCCAATGCTGTCTATTGCAACAGTACCTTCACCTTCGAACGAATACCTGTGCAGAATCTCTCCCTGTGCATCCGTACAGGGCATGGCGCAATAGAGTATACCTGCCAATGCAAGACAGGCACTTGTCGAATCCTGTTTAGCCAGGATGGACCGAATTCTCATCAATATGGGTTTGGTATAAGGGAATTAAACTTAGGCTGTTTAATATGTCTCATGTGTGACCCAGATTCAAGATTTAAAGGAATTAAGACCTATCCTTATTAAATCTAATCTTGCCACTTGCCCCCATCCCATTCTTGGATGGAGTTTACCCATGACAAAGTTTTACTGTGTCTATATCTTTTTATTCATAATTTCTTGCTTCAGTTTACCTGCGCAGCAATCGGGAGGTGCTGTTCCGCAAGGCATCCCGGAGGAAGTCAGGAGGGCTATTGAACAGGCCAGATTGCGTGAACTTGGCGTTTCTCAAGGAAACCCTGTGACCAGTCCGTCCCCCCCCGTACCGGTAATTACACCATTTCGGTCGCCCGGCGTCCCTGGGACTCCCAGCACAAGTCCCAGTTCACTGAATGAAACTCTTCTTCAGGCTGCAAAGGACTTGAAAAGCCCGGATGAGAATCTGCGTGTAAGTTCAGCCAAGCTATTAGGCAAGTATCAGGTGAGTCAGGCAGGCAAATTACTTCTCTCTGTACTTGGTGACAAGAGTATCAAGGTTCGTCGTGCCGCCGTTCGTTCACTGTTTGAAAATATGGCCTTTCGTGATCGTGCAGGTGCGGAGAAACTTCTATCCATGCTTGGAGATGAGGATGTTGAGGTTCGCAGGGAAATATCCAAGGCAATCCCGATCCTTCGCTCCCGGCTTTCTATTTCCACAACAGTTACCCGTATCATAAACGGTCGTCCTGTTATGACCAGTGTTCCATATCGCCTTTCTTCTGTAATGGCGGAGACTGTAACCAAGGCACTTGGCGATGAGGACGGCATCGTGCGACAAAATGTACTCAAGTATTACACTTACCTTAACCTTCCATTCTCCGCCGCCATGCTGGAGAAATGTCTGGCTGATCCGGATCGTGGGGTTGTGGACACGGCCATGAGTCGAATCCGAATTGTTCCACGGACACCGGGTATCATCGAAAGATTAACAACGATTGCAGGAAGTGAAGACCCGGGACTTCGCAGGAAACTGGTTTCCTCTCTTCGGGGTATCCGTGAACCGGAGATTCAATCCATACAGACAAAACTGGCCACGGATATAGATCCATATGTCCGAATTATGGCTGCGGTGTCCCTTGTGGGATTGGGGCAACCTGTACCCGCGGGTACAATCCAAGGCGTGAAGGACTTCCTTATGAGGGTTGATTCTGCGAACACTCAGATTATGAGCCTTTTTTACAGTATTTCTGATTTTGGAGAACCCCATGCACGTGAGATTTACACCCTGTTGACCGGGCATACAAATTCAAGTCTTCGACGGAGTGCGTGGCAACGCGTTCTAAACTATGACAACGGATGGAATACGCCTTCAATTTGGACACCGGTTCTGGAAGACACGGATAAACGCGTCAGGGAGAATGTAATTGGAACTGTTCAGGGTAATCTGGTCCCTGTTCCCATGGATTATCTTGAGAAATTGATTGAAAGTGAATTCCCCGATGTACGGGCATTGGCGGGAATGCTGTTGGCTCGACACAAGGCAGAAATTGTTTCTGAATGGATGTTTGACCTCCTGATCGATGAGGAAGCCCAGGTTCGTCGTGCCATTTTACAGACAGCCTACAACATTCGTGTGGACGGATGGCAGAAGCTTTTGCAAAAATCCCTGGGTGACGGTGATCCCTCAATTCAGCGAACTGCTGCCTATGGTCTCCTTGGTAATCTTGGCAATAGTGAGCCAATACTGCGAAGATTTGTATCCGAGAACCCCGGAAACCCGATTGCAATTGAAATCTCCCGGGAACTGGCACGTAGAACAATTATTCGTAAATCAACTCCAAGGCAGAATTAACCAGATGCACTTTCATTCAAAAAGGGAATTTATCCGCAGCTTACAATCAGGGCATTACATTGTATTAGCCTGTATTTGTCTGCTCACGAACATTCTCCCGGCCCAGTCATCTCTTCTTCCCGCGAAACCGGATGCCATTCGCGTTCTGCAATTACTCAAGGTAGACAACCTTCGCCCTCGTTATCCTGATGCTCTTCCAAGTATTCTTCGCGAACTCAATGAAAAGACGACAGCCAATTTTGATGCCAGTCCCCTCGTTGTGAACAGTCTTGAGGACGAGACCCTCAGTAAACATACATTTCTATATATCAATTTTGATGACCAACCGGATATTTCACTGAATGAAGGCGAGATTCAATCACTTAGGAAGTTTCTTGAGCGTGGTGGTTTCTGTTATATCGATGCTGGAATCAAGGCTGAGTTTATCGGGGCCAACCGAGGACACAGTTTTGCCAATTGGGAAGTCAGACCAGAGGCTGCTGCAATTTTTGAAAAAGTATTTCCGGGTAAATCTTTTCGGCCTCTTTCTCGCGAGCATGAGATTTTTCGTTGCTATTATAAGGGGCTCCCCAACGGGGATAAGTTGCCCGAGGCTATTCGAGACTTCGTGGAAAACGAGAAATGGCCTCAGGGAACCTATTCCTTTCTTGGCCTTCATCTGGAGGAGCGGTTGTCAGTTCTTGTCACCCCAATCATTGCAATGGGTTGGGGAAAGGACGAGTCAGGTAATTGGGTCAGTCCAATCTCATTTCGTATTCGTGAAAATGCAGAGGATGCCCGACTGCAAGCCGCGTCGTACACAGGATCCAAGTTTGATGCATCCCGTGAGGATGGACTTCGGGACGTGATCTACAGCCAGATTGGACAACTCCCTGCATGGGTTGAGGAGCCAAACGGTCGCTGGCGCATTTTTCGCTATTACAGCGGCAAGGAAATCAGTGATTACGCCAATTCCTTTTATACCCAGCTTGGCGTAAACATCTTTGTTCACGCATTAAGCAACTGAATGATTATATTCCTGAGGGGGGAGTCTGGTCTTTAGAAAGAAAAGGCCCGAAGCTACTTCGCTCCGGGCCTTCGCGTTAAAAAATTAGAGTGTTTTTTCTGCCTCAATCCTTGGCTCCGCCGATGCCTTTACCGGCACGTGCCATGGCTTTGGCCACCTTTTTGCGTTTGAGTTCCTTGCGGAACTTTTTGGCTCCGGATTTATCGTTTCTTTTAATCATGAGGGATCAGTAGGAAATGGATTAAGGCTTTTGGCGCAAGTGGAAAATTATCGATTTTCCTTCTCCTGATAAAGTCGATTTAAAAGGTCATTGATAGGGGTCATGTTAATATCTTCAGGTTCCTTGGATACAAGCCATTCAAGGTCGCGAATGGCTTCAGTATTTCGTTTTTGGGAATAAAGCACCATCGCCCGCATTGCCCGATTATAGATGGCATTCTCATCGATGGCCAGTATGGCGTCAAGATAGCGAATCATTGAAACTCGATCATCCTCCATCTCTGCAACACTTAAGAGATTGTGAAGCATTCTTATGATAATGTCCTTTCCTTGGGCCGGTTGAATTTGACTGTCCTCAATCTTTTTACCGGCAAATTTTTCTGCTTCCTTGCGCGTTATGATTTTCCCTGAGTTAAATACATCAATAAGAACAGGTTCCCCTATTTCTTTTTTCTCCCCAGATACAGGAGGTTGGTAGGCTGCGATAAAGCGCCGTGGTATTCCCAGTCCATGGACGGGTAGTTCCAAGCGTCGTGCAACCTCGATGAAGACGATGGAAAGAGTGATGGGTAGTCCTTCTCGATCATCAAGCACTTCATTTATATAGCTATTTGATCGATGGTAATAATCAAGGCCACTACCATGGAAACCTTGTTTATCAAAGAGGTACTGGATCAGCGCATCGAGTTTGGCCTTTGGCTTTGCATTTTCAGGTAGGCTTTCCCGAATGGCGCTGGCCATCCTTTCGAGGCGTTCAACATAAGGCTTTGATACCAGATGCGGATTATCAAGTCGAGATAGGTGGAGCGTCGCTTCAAGGAGGTTGATTGCCTCCGATTCTGGCGGGTTAAGGGAGGCTACAAGATCGAGGATAACAAGTCGTTCATGGATTTGTGAGGCAAGATTTTCCAACTGTTTCGATTCCTCGCGGAGACGCTTGGCGCGTTGATTAAGGATATCGGGAACATGCGTTCCTGCTGCAATCAATTCCTCATATATCTTTGAGTTATAAACCGGCAATGCCCGATGGTCTATATTTTCAACCATACGGTTTACCTTGGCCGATAGTTTGCGGGGTACTGAGGCTTCCGTTAGATCGTCCCCGAAACGAAAGTTACGAAACTCCGCGGATGGATCCCTGAATTTGACTAGGCCGAATTTTCCGGGCTTGAGGCGTGTGTCCTTGAATTCAATGACGGTCTTTCCATTTACATGACAGTAAATTTTCCCTTTGTTGTAATCTACACGGATACGGTTCCACTCACCTGGCTTGTAGGCATCGGTTTCCACGGTGTTAAGGATGGACCAGCTGAAAACATCCGGTCCGGAAAAGCGTGTTAGGCGAATTGATCCATTGGTCGGGTAGAATCCGTAGTGGTTGTATTCGCCATCGTGGTAGAATGCCAGGCCTGCCGCACCTGATTCGTCTTCCAGTTTGACTTCGACTTCACAGGCAAACTTGTCTTCTGGTGCTTCGCGCCGGGAGATGCACAATGTTCGTCCTCCAAATCCACTGCCTCGACCGGCTGCGATGAGTCGTCCGGCTCGCTGACGCCAGTGTCCTCCCAGATGCACCTTCCATTCGTCAGGATCAAGTGCGCCGATGGTCAGCCATTGCTTCATCGGTGTGGGTATTGGGTTTTCAAGCATGGGTTTGATGTGATTGACTGGAACAGCAAATCCCATTGCTGCGCTACTCTTGATGGCAATTACACCGCGAACATTACCTTCCATATCAAGGACCGGGCTTCCGCTTGAACCGGGTTCGATGGGCATGGCAATCTGAATCATATCCACGCCATCTATATCTCGTTCAGCGGCGACGACGCCTCGACTTACACTAAAGTCCAACCCGAGGGGATTGCCTATGGCCAATATACCTTGCCCGGGCTTTAGAGTATCGGAGTCTCCCAGTTTGAGAGGGGTCAGTTGCTTGGCATCAATTTTAATTAATGCCAGGTCGCGTTTTCTGTCAGTGGCAAGTATTGCCGTGGGTTCATAGGTCTTGCCATCTGGAAATCTGATCGAAAACCCTCGATGTTGTCCTATGACATGAAAGTTGGTGGCTATGATACCATCTTCGCGCACGACAAAGCCTGTTCCAGTTCCTGAACGAACTCCCTCACGGTCGGAACTCGATATAACGACGATGGAACCTCGTGCCTTTTTTGCCAGGTCCTCGACGGGATCATTTTTCTTTTCCTCTGCTGCTTTGAGAAACCCAATGGGAATTATTAACAGGCAAAATTTCAAAAATCTAAAATTAATCATGATGAATCTTACTTCATTCAACCTTGAGTTCAGTATGCCTTGCATACCCTATTCCTCGTCTGGGTGTTGGGAGGTTGGAACGGACTTTTCTCTGATGACGTTTTAGAAATTGGTTCCGTCTTGAAATTTTTTCTGAAACTGGGTGAGTCCATATCCCGCTTTCTGGTGTGGTCAATTTTAGTCTCTCCTACCTTCTTTGTTTGTAGCGCTTTTATTTTTACAGGTAATAGGGTTGGAATAGGGGGTAAGTCTTCATTTTACATCGTACATTGCCTGTTCTTTGATGAAGTGGAAGATTTTTTTCAGGGATTATCGGTTTCTTTTACGAATACTAGCGCTACCCGAAAACCTACATGTGCCATTTGGTAATCAGGTGGAAGTTCCAATCGAAAGGTCTTGGTACATTCCTGTGGATTTGAAAACCAACTGCCGCCCCGGGCCACGCGCATACGGTTTAATGATTTACCTTTCCAGTCGATTACATGCCTTCCCGGGTAGGGGGCTGCCAACCCGTCACAGAGTTCGAACACGTTTCCTCGCATGTCGTGAAGCCCGAGAACGTTACAGGCTTTTACAGCAACAGGATGGGTGATGTTATTACTGTTTTTCCTGTGCCAGGCTACATCAGTCAGGATTGACACCTTTTCCTTCTTGTCGAGCATCCCTCCTTTGGCAGCAAATTCCCATTGGGCCTCAGTCGGGAGTTGGTATCTATAGCCAACAGGAAGGCGTTGCTGTTCTTTTTCAATACCTGTTAATTGACGGCAAAACTCCCGGGCATCATAGAAGGCAACGTTTTCGACAGGTTGATTTGGCCCTTTGTATTGACTTGGGTTTTCATTCATCAGGCGCTTGTAAAGGTCTTGTCGCGTCTCAGTCTTGGCAATCCAGAACCCCTTGGAAAGGGTTATGAGGCTGGCAGGCTTTTCATTCTGTGGCGATTTTGAGTTCACGGATCCCATTGTGAAGGATCCACGTTTTACCCAGATCATATCCATAAGTAAGTCTGTGAGCGTAAAGTTCTCGCCCATGATTGGGCTCGATCCGGGTTGGACGCCTCTGGCCTGTATGGGTGAAGGGTGTTCAGCCGGTTCGTTAACAGGTCGGTCTTCCGCCTGGGTTTTATGTTCGCTGGCCTGTGGTAATTCTTCCTGCGAGCTACAACCCGCAATCAGGATGATTATAAGGGCAGACTTGGCTGCAGTGTCCCTGGGTGAACCCGGATACACGTCCCCCGTTCAGTTCAATCCCCAGCGGATCCACTCCTTGAGTTGGTCCTCGTTACGTTTCTTGTTGGATTCTTGACTGCTTGTCTTTAATCGATCCATCTTGTCGAAGCTATTGATTTTGGCTTTCAACTGCTTGACCCGCTCCTTCAGATTAAAGGCTCTTGCGCGCTCATGATGTCCCTCGCATTCAGCCAGACACTTTGCATACAAGCCTTTCTTTGGACTCTTTGTTAGTTCGCGTGCAGCGATCTCATAAAGTCCCTCTTCATTTGGGTTTTTGGCAAACTGTGCGTTTTCGTCAAACATAGTGCTTCTTGCACACGTCTAGATGTCGTGGCATTCTGGGTATTATAGAACTTGGTTTACAGTTGGGGTTATTCCTACTATTTATTGCATAAACAGGATGGTCAAGTTTTTCTGCAGGCTTTCATTACAGACTGTGGCTTTAATTTTTCTCCCCCTGCGTTTTTTCTGCTGTTTTATCGGACGTGGGCTCATTTGATTTACCAGGAATTACTTTTGATTCATTCTGCACCTTGATCTCCTTGCCTTCCTCCCAGGAGCCTTTTTTCGTTTCCCCATCAGGTGATGTGAGCATTCCATCACCATGAGGAACCCCGTTTTTGAGGGTTCCCTTATAAATAACACCGTTTGCCTTGGTGTAAGTGCCTTTCCCATTGGGTTTCCCATTGGAAAATTCACCTTCGTACTTGTCCCCGTTAAAAGGGCTGTCCTTGCCGAATGTCATCATGCCCTGGCCTGTGCGGATATCCTGGTTGAAGTCGCCCTCATAGCGGTCGCCTGATGTTGTGACCAGTACGCCTTTGCCGTGCTTTATGCCACGAACCCAGCTTCCATTGTAGGTATCACCATTTGCGAGGGTTTTTTGGCCGATGCCATGGGGCAGTCCCTTCTGGAAGGCTCCCCGATAGGTGGAACTATCCTCGAATATCATGCTGCCTGTACCTTGGGGGAGTCCATTCACGAATTCTCCAACGTATTTTGCATCCTGCTTGCCAGGATTCTTGCGGGTGAGGGTTCCTTTGCCGTTGCGCTTTCCATCGAGGAATTCACCTTCGTATACGATTCCCTGCGAGCGTTCTTCCCGGCCGCGACCGGACTGCTTGCCCGCCTTGAACCCGCCTGCATAGGAGTATCCGAGAACCGGATGTGAATAGGTGAGCTTGCCTTCGCCATCAGGCTCACCGTTCTTGAAGTCGCCCTCGTAGATGCTGCTGTCCTTGTAGATGCGTCGTCCATTTCCCTCCTCCTTGTCATTGGCCCATTCACCGATGTAACGGTCGCCTTCGAGTGGGAGGAAAGAGCCCGTTCCATGACGCTTGCCATCCACCATGTCACCCACGTAGACGGAACCATCCTCCATGACGTGGGTATTATTTGTCTTTTCGGTGGTGGGTTTTTGGCAACCCGTGAGAAGGAGAATTAAACAAATGGTGATCGAGATTGGATTATGTTTCACTTTTTCTTTACCGGTTTATTTGGCTTACGTCTTGGGTTTGGCTGGTAAGGTCCGCCCAGTTGGTCACGGATTTCATCAGTGCGTCTACGCATTTTTACCAGCACATTCTTGTATTCTGGTTCCGATACAAGGTTTTTCAACTGGGCGGGGTCGGTCACGAGGTCGTGAAGATGCTCTGCATCCTTGTCCTGTTCAAAGTAGTGTGCATATACATAGCGCTGACCTCGGACGCCTTCCCATTTAGGGATTGATGCATAGTGCATCAGATGTTCGCAAAAGGTGTCAGTACGCCAGTCAATCGGACTTTGTCCATTCATTATTGATCGGAGGTTACGCCCTTGATACCCTTCCGGAATCTCTATTCCTGCATAGGCTATGATGGTGGCGGGAATATCAATATTGAGTGCCATCTCCGGAGAGGTACGACCGCGGAGGTGCATTGGAGCACGAGGATCGTAAATGATCAATGGCACGCGAAGCGACTCTTCGTAGTGTGACCATTTTCCCGCAAACCCACGCTGTCCCATGTAATATCCATTGTCCCCTGAGAAGACAAGGATTGTATTGTCTGCAAGCCCGAGTTCCTGAAGTTCCTTGCGGACTCGACCGACAACGTGGTCGATTCCTGATATCATTCGATAGTATGCCCGCATATTGACCTGAAACTTTTCCGGAGTATCCCAACGCCAGAAGAAACGTTGCCTGTTCAGTGATTTCTTCAGGTATTCCGGTTGGCTTTCGTAGACCGCGGGTGCGGAGTATAGTGGCGTTGGTATCCGGATGTCATCGTAGAGACCGTCCACCACCTTGGGCCACGGAAAATGACCGATTCCCGGGCGCTTGTCTCCATCCTCGGCATGGGATGCATTAAAACAGACGGAGAGGCAGAAGGGCTTCTTTTCGTTGGTGTCATTGATGAACTCAATGGCCCGGTCACCGCAAAGCTGGGTTTCATGGCGAAGGAAACCATCCTTTTGCTTTTTCAGGTAGGGACCGCGACCGATGGGGTGGAAGAAGTCAAAAGACTCCTTGGTGCCACCTTCAACACCGAAGCCAAATTTTCCGGTAAACCCGGTACGGTAACCGGCCTTTCGAAGGAGTGTCGGGTAAGCCTGGTCGAAAAGGGCTTTCCTAACCGGTGGAGTGCCAAAGGTGTATCGATGGGTCCGTTCGTAGAGTCCCGTGAAGATGGATGCCCGGCTCGCGGCGCAGATCGAGGTTGTCACGAACATGTTCTCAAACCGGACCCCCTCACCGGCCAACTTGTCGAGCACCGGGGTTTTCAATATCCTGTGTCCTGCACAACCAAGGGAATCCCATCTGTGGTCGTCCGATAGAAAAAAAATAATGTTTGGTCTGGACTCATTGCCAAAAGCCGGAAGAGCCAACAAAATGGTCAGGGTTAGGAATGGATTTTTGTGCATTAAAGAATTCCTCCACAATTGCATTTGGAAGATTAAAGCGGGCGGATGACACTGATGTTTCGGTAATAGTCGAGAAGTGTTTCAGTACTACCCACTCCACCACCCATCCCACTTTGCTTGATACCACCATATGGTACGCCGTGCACCACTACATTATGACTGTTTATCCATCCGTTTCCGCTATCAAATTGAGCCGCTATACGATTGCAGCGTTCGATATCCTGTGACCAAACACTATTCGCCAGTCCATATGGTGTGTTGTTGGCCATTGTCAGTCCATCAGACTCTTCCTTGAATGGAGCCAGATAGGCGACCGGACCAAAAATTTCCTCTCTTGCCGCAACATTGTCGAGCGAGCCGGCGAGCAGGGCGGGCTTCACATAGTGGCCTCCGTGGCCTGTTCCCGCCACGCCTCCCTCAAGCACGATTTCAGCGCCGGTTTCCACTCCTTTTTCAAGGTAGCTGAGTACCCGTTGGTGCTGTGTCTTGCTGACAACCGGCCCCATTTGCGTTTCCTCATCCATCTGGTACCCGATCCGCACAGCCTTGAGCCGGTCGACACATTCATTGACAAAGGTATCGTAGATGGGTTCCTGGATAAGCCATCTTGTGGCATCACAGCAGACCTGCCCGGTGTGAAAGGTAATGGCAGTGACCAGTTTCTCGGCAGCCTCCGGGATATCGACATCGTCAAACACAACGGCGGCTCCCTTCCCCCCAAGCTCCAGCTTGACCGGCACAAGGTTGCGTCCACAGTTTTCTGCAACGAGTCGTCCCACCTCGGGCGAACCGGTAAATGACATTCGTCGAATGCCTGGATTGTTTGAGAGTGCGGCTCCCGCGGTTTCCCCGTAGCCGGGCACGACATTCAGGACTCCGTCCGGTATGCCGACTTCCTTGGCCAGATGGGCGACATAGAGAGTGCTAAGAGGCGTGTCCTCCGCGGGTTTTACGATACAGGTATTGCCCGCGGCCATTGCCGGGGCAATCCCCCAACCGCAGAGGAGGAAGGGGAAGTTCCATGGGATAATAAATCCGCAAGGGCCCCATGGATGGCGAAATACTGAGGCATCATGCTCCTTTACTGGGATTGGTATGTGCAGGCTCAGGTTTTGGGAAAGCACACAAAAGTACCGCATCGTGTCGATGAAGTTTTGTACATCGTCCCGGGCTTGTTCGAGTAGTTTCCCACAGTCCAGTGCCTCGATCTGTGCAATGATTTCCTTACGCGTTTCAATGGCATCGGCTAAACGTTGCAGGTGGACACCCCGTTCATTGGCTGATAGCCTTGCCCAATCCGCATTTGCAAAAGCTTTGCCGGCTGTTTCCACTGCACGGTCAACGTCATCAGCCTGTAAGCTGGCGACTGTGGCGAGCCTTTCGCCGGTTCCCGGGTCCCGGGTCTCAAATGTGTCGCCATTGGAGGCCTGTATCTCCTGGCCATTTATGAATCCGCCATGAACTTCCTTGGAAAGGAATTTTTTGACTTCAGGGAGGAGTGGGGAGTCTGTGCTGTTCATCAATTATTGGGGGTTCTTGGTTTTTGTAACGTTGGCCTTGGCAAGTAGGAAGATGACGCTTACAGCCATGGCAATGCCACAGGAGAGATCAATCATGATGCAGTTTGCGAAAATACTGGATGGAATGTTGCCTGTGAATCTTCCAATTAACATCCATGTCAGTCCGATTGTACAGGGTAGTAAATAACAATAGGCGGCAAATCGGATGCAGGTGGCGTATTTTTTAACATTCCCTCCGAAGATCCATAGCAACCCGCCAACCATGAAGTAGAACATGGAGAGACAGCGGGACAGGTACTGTGTGAGAATCGTGACCTCTGCCTCTGGAATCAGTATTTTTACGGCAGTCACCAACCAGGAGGAGGGCATGACCACAGCGATGAGTGCAAAGAACATGGAGAAGGCCACCACGCGCATCCAGAACCCCAATATCGAGGCAGACTTTTCAGCTGTTAAACTCATTAGCCGGGGTACCAGACCTTGCGGGGATTGTCGGGGGTGCGGACGTAGTCATAGGACTCATCCACCAGACGGATCATATCGTATACCGGTCGCCAATCCAGGAGGAACTTTGCCTTGGAGTTGTCCAGCCATGTGCTGTGGTAGGGAGTATGGATGGCTACACTGGGGAGCCCCCGAGATAATTTCAGGTACTCGGCAACACGGCCATAGTGCATGGGTTCATCCATGCAGACGTTGAATAGTTGCTGTCGGGCCTTAGGATTGTCAACCGCCAGTAATATGGCCGATACCAGGTCCTCGACATGAACAAAGTTTCTTTGCACGGGTTGGTCGTCCGGGTCCAGCATGATGGGAACGGTGCCATTTGAAGAGAACTCAAGGGCTTCTTCCGGCGATACCAATTCACACCAGCGGGGACCGCCGAAGACATCTTCTCCAAAGCTTTGGGATTGCTTGAAATCGTCCTTCTCCATGATCCATGGTGCACGCAGGCAGCACCCGTTCATGTCATATTGGATATAGTATTGCTCAAGCATGACCTCCTCCAGTACCTTGGAAAGTGCGTAGCAACCCTCATAGGCACTGTGCTTCTGGGGTTCTGTGATGGGCACAGGATGCGGGTAAACAAAATGTCCCATTGCTGCATCTCCACCGACAAGGATGAACTGTTCAAATGTCTCGCTGAGACGACATTCCTCCAGCAACCAGAACATCCCCTTTACAGTGACATCCATAACATCGTCGGGTGTCTCCTTGCAGGTTGCCAGGTGTAGCACATGGGTCACTCCATCCACGGCTGCGCTGACCACATTTCTATCGGATATGCTTCCCTTGACCATTTCCAGACGATCATGTTCTTCAACTGTACGGTTGTGGCAGAGGGCACGGATTTTAGCATTTTGAAACTGTTCCTCCCCCAGAAGACGATTTATAAAGCATTGGCCAACCTTCCCTGTGGCTCCGGTTACTAGAATTTTCATATATTGGCTCTCCATGTCCTCCAACAGGTTGGGACTTTAATACATTACGATTTTACCAGCCTAATTACAGGGAGGCGTTCTCAGCAGATAGGAGTTCCTCATAACGGTTGAGGGTACATTTCTCCACACATTTTGGAAGGTTTGCTTCAAGGGCAACGTTTTCTAGTGTGCGTATGAATCGCTGGCACTTGACCCATTTACGGTCCTCGTCATGCACCTGTTTACCCAGGTCCTCGATCTTGTCTATCAACTCACTATATCTTTTGAAATCCTTGTGGGCCTCGATTTGCTTGACCATTGCCTGGGCGGCATCTTTTCGAAGCAGTTTTCTTGTCGTGGGGTGGTAGGGATTGGAGGCTTCGGGCCAATCCTTCTTGATAAGGTTTGCAAATGCCGTGCGAAGTTTACCTTTCTCACCATTCAGTTTATTCTTCTCGTCGTTGATTTTTTTCTTTGCGTCAGTGATTTTCTTGGCCAGGTCACGGGCTTCCTTTCCACGGTTTTTATCCTTCATTTCCAGTTGATTGCTAAGGCCTCGTAGGATTGCCTTTTCACAGGATCCAGCTTTCTTGAACAGTGTTTCAAACTCTGATTCCGTTGTCATTAGTCCTTCGATCTTATCGCCCTTTTCCGGTTGCTTGATCTTGGAGAAGTGACGCAGGAAGGCGTCCGAGGTCTTGACTGGGATATCTATGGTCTTGGATTTCAGTATGGTGTAGGCGTGAGCTTCGGCAAAGCTGGTTTTCTTGTCCCTGTTATAGTCCGGTTTCTTGACTGCTTTTCCCAACCGGGTTTGTCCATAGAGGGCCTCCCAGAAGTAGGTGCTGTATTCCCGGTAGTTGGCCTCATTGATGTCCGGCGTGCAACCGGCTGCAAGCCGAGTGTTTAGTGTGGCATAGAAACCGGCACGGGTATGCTCTGAAAGCCCCTTGGCGGGATCCCCCTCCTTAAAGATTATGTGGGAAAAACCACCGCTGTAGCACTGTACCATGATCATTGTGACGGGTATGTCCTTGTCGACCTTGTCCAGTTCCTTAACAAACTCTGCAACCCTGTAATTCTTATCCTGCCAGAGGTACATCACCGTGTTGAAGGGTTTCTTCTTTTCCCCTTTGCCTCCATGACCGGTGAAGTAGACAAGGAGTTTGTCATCACCAGCCAGTTTCTTGCCTTTTTCATCGAACCATTTGCTGATGAGGGCCGACTTCGACGCTCCATCGCTTTCCAGTTCATTGGTGCGGTACTGGTTGTCGAGTCCCTTGGTCGACCCGACAAACCCTGCCATGTACTTGTTGATAGCAGGTATCCGGAATTTTGGGTCCCTGAACTGGAGGTCTCTGCCGGGATCCTTGCCGTCCGCAAAGTATAGCGATTGTGGTGCATCTTCAAGCCCCAGGTCCTTAAGTAACCGCTGCAGGTAGAGCACGTTTTTCTCCAGGGAGACCTGGTTGCCGGAAGGGGAGTACCCGCCCCCGATTGTCAGAAAGTTGTGGGTTTCCTTCCCCGGTCCTTTTTCCTCGGAAGCAATGGATACAATTGCTGCTCCAACTAAAAGCAGCGACATAAAATGCTGGAATTTGATTTTCATGATGGATGGGGCATAATCAAGAATTCCATGTTAATTTACGCAAGGCTTGAATTCGGTTCGTTGTTGCCAATGTTGTTTTTCAGTCTCAAGTTCGTAGGCATCCCCAACCTTCAACCCTTGGAATAAAAAGATGAATCGACGCGAATTTTGCAGGAACTCAACTCTTTCAACAGCTGCCGTTGGACTGGCAACCACAACCCTCCCCGCCAACGAGGCACGAAAACGCCTCAACAAAGGCCGTGTCTACAAGTCCGTCAAGTATGGTGGTCGGGTTAACATGGATCGCTTACGCAAGCTTAAGGACCTCGGTTTTGATGGTGTTGAGGGTTCCGCACCCGGCATGGATATCGGCGGGCTCCGGAAAGCCTGTGATGAAGTTGGCCTGCCCATGCACGGGGTCGTCTACAATAAGCATTGGAAGATGCGACTGTCTTCACCCAATCCTGAAACCCGTGAGATCGGTCGTAAGGGACTGGAGGACGCAATTCGAGAATCAAAGGCCGTTGGTGGTTCATCCGTACTTTTGGTTCCGGGCAAGGTCACCGGGAATAAGGAGACCCACGACCATGTCTGGGAGCGTTCCATCACTGAAATCCGCAAGGTACTCCCGCTCGCCAGTCACCTTGGTATCCAGGTCCTTATTGAGACTGTCTGGAACGGCTTTTGTTACAAACCTGAACAGTTTCGCGACTACCTTGATGAAATCGACAGTCCCTGGGTCGGTGCCTACTATGACATTGGCAACATGCAGAAATTTGCACCCAGCCATGAATGGATCCGTATTCTCGGTTCGCGTTGCGTCAAGTTCGATATCAAGGACTGGGGCGTCAAGGGTGGTTTCTGCAAGCTGGGTCAAGGAGATGTCGACTGGGAACTGGTTCGCCGCGAAATGGCCAATATTGACTTTTCAGGCTGGGTCACCCGTGAAGGCAGCGACGGCGGGGATGAAAACACCGCCAAACTCATGGACGATCTATTGGACCTTTAACCCTTACACTAACCCTTTCGAATTTAGGGTTCCGGATTTAGGGTTTCCTTCTGGGATACTTCCGCAGATTGCGCAGGTGAAACGCAGATGGGGATTTTGGATTTAGAATTTCGAGTTTAGGATTTCCCCCTTTACTCGATCCGAACCCTATAGAAACCACTGCCCTCGGTCGCAGGAATAAAGACGGTGACCTCGGTGAATGTGCCCCGGTCGAGGCGGTTCACGGAGGCGTTGGAGAGATCAAACGGTTCCCATGTCTTTAGATCCGTGGAACGCTCCACGATGTAGGTGATCCCAGTTGCCGATTTGTTCTCGGAGTAACTGAAACTGATAAATATATCCCCTGATCCATCCTCAACGGAATCCACGATGGGGGAGTGGGTGGACCCGTTGCTGGCGGGATCACTGCCGAGGGCATGCTCCAGCAGATTGCTCATTCCGTCGCCATCGGCATCCTCCACTGCGGAGAGTCGGCTGGCTTCATTCAGTGCAAACCCAGCGACGGCATCGGTTGCCGCGGCGGCCACGGTCAGTTCTGCACTGAGGGTCAGGCTGCCGGCCGCATTGGTAGCGATGATACTGTATGTTCCTGCATCGGAGGCCTTGACCCCCCTGCGCGAAAGCTTGTTCTTGTTCTCCCCGGAGATATCGCCCCCGTCCTTCTGCCACTTGAAGGTAATGGGCTTGCCGCCCTGTATGGATGCGGAGAAGGTGGCAGTCTTGCCCTCGATCAGGCTGAGGGATTTCAATTCCTTCGTGGAATAAGGCTTTAGCAGCACCGAGACCTTGGCTGTCTTGCTTTTCACTGAGCCAACCCCATTTTTGATGACGCAGTAATAAGTGCCGTAGCTGCCTGCGTTGGCCGCAGAGATGGACAAGCCGGCACTCCTGGAGCCACTGACCCCATCCCCGTCCTTGACGGTTTGCTTGTCCTTGTACCAGGTGTAGGTCGATGTGATGCCCTTGCTGTCCAGGCTGTCCGCGACCACGGTAAGATTGATCGCATCGCCTTCATTTACCGATGTGGCAACGGGCTGGGTCGTGAGCTTTGGTGCGTAGTAGATGATCAGGTCGGCCTCGTCGCTGGTGATTTCCCCACCGCCATTGACAGCCTTTACACGGTACTTTCCGGAGTTTTCGCTCTTGGCCTTGCTGAATGTCAGTTCCGGCTTGTTGGCCTTGGGGATCGGGTCCCATGTGACTCCATCACCATTCAGTTCCTCCCACTGGTAGGAAGGTTCGGGGTCACCGTTGGCCAGGGCCTTAAGCGACACCTTGCTGCCTTCATTAACGCTGGCACTGCGTGGTTGGGTCTTGATTGTTGGCACGATATACATCTCAAGTTCCCCGGCCTTGCTGCTGGCACGACTGGCAACGTTGTCGATCCAGCATCGGTAGTCCCCCACGTTTTCCTCTTGCATATCGGCAATGGACAGGGTGGGGGAGTTCGCTCCGTCAACCAAAGTCCACTTCCTTGTCTTTGAATCCAGTTTTTCCCATTGGTAGGCAAGGGTTCCCTCACCGGTTGCCGTAACGCTTAATTGTGCGGGTTGGCCCTGTATAAAGGCGGCATCCTCCGGGTGTGCCGTTATCTCGACTGCACGGATGATGGATATATTAAACTCGTCGCTGGTTGCCTTTCCAACCGCATTCTCCACCTCGACCTGGTAGGTCCCGTTGTCCCTGGCGGCGGTTACCTTCCTTAGGGTCAGCTTGTTCTTGGTGGCCTTGGGGATCTCAGCCCCGTTCTTGAACCACTGGTAACGCAGGGTCTTGCTGCCGGCTACCTCGATCAGAAGGCTGGCGTTGCTGCCAATGGCAAACAAAGCGTCTGCCGGTTGGGCGGTGAACACCGGGGGATCAAGCACCATAAGTCGCGATGTTTTGCTGTTTCTTTCCCCTAGGGAATTGCTGACAACCACACGGTAGTTGCTGGAGTCCCCGGTTGTGGCGTTTGTCAGCGAGAGAGTCGTCCCAGTTTCCTCCTTGATATCAACCCACTTGCGCTTGACCTGCTTCTGCCACTGGTAAACCGGATCGGGCTTGGCGGTTGCGGTCACGCTGAAGGTGGCGCTCCCACCCGTGGCCAAGGTTTTATGTGTTGGGTGCTGGCTGATTTGAGGGGCGAGGGTTTCCGGCTCCAGTACAGCCGTGGGTTCTTCCAGTTTGAAGAGTTTTTGAACCTCGCTGGCATGCAGGGAACGCTCGTAGTAGCGAATGTCATCAATGTATCCCTTGAAGAAATCCTTGTTGCCACGACTGCCCAGCGTTACCCCACCGGCCTTGGTGTTCAGAACGGTTCCTGCCGAACCGCCAAGGATCAGGGTCTCCGCCGCCCCGTCCACGTAGATGGCGATATCGC
>JABJCN010000153.1 GCA_018668635.1 Opitutia bacterium | reverse complement strand
GCAAATAAGATGGACCTCCCGGGAGCAAAAGATAACCTCAAACGCCTCAGCAAGGAAACCAAGGAAAAAATACTGCCCCTTTCCTGCGAAACCGGTGAGGGTCTTGATTTCCTGAAAAAGGCCCTTGCTGAACAATGAATTCATCTTCAATGGGGGGAAATGATAAACCAATCCTGTTCCTTTACAGTATCAAAGACAAATTAAGGTTTTTGAAGCCTTTGGGGAAGAGGAAATCAATCTCTTATACCACATGTAGGCCAACTGAAATGTTGGATATTTTCCTAATTGAAGCCAAGATAGGTTGCCCCACCGAGTAATACGTCACCGTCGTAAAGAGCTAAGACCTGACCGGGAGCAAGCGCACGTTGAGTTTCATTAAACTGGATAAGCGTCTGGTCATTTTCCATGGGGACCAGTTTGACTGGTGTAGACTTGTCCCGATAGCGAGGCTTCGCCAGTAACTCGGCAGGACCTTCAACTTTTTGATTCAGAAAGCTGAATGGCCCAACGATGGCTTTCTTCGAATAAATAAGCGCATCCGGATCGTCAAAAGCCACCAATAGCCTATTAAGCCCCCTATCCTTGCCAATCACAACATAGGCCTTGTTGTCAGTATTGGACGGCACGCCAATACCCTTTCGCTGACCAATTGTATAATGATGCAGGCCCCGGTGTTCCCCAACGACTTGTCCGTCATGATTAATAATTTGGCCGGGGTCATCCTTGATCCTAGATCCGAGAAAATCGTTAATATCCACCTTGCCAAGGAAGCAAATACCTTGACTGTCCTTCTTGTCGGCAATGGTAAAACCGGCTTCACTGGCAATCCTTCGGACTTGGGGTTTGGCAATTTCGCCAATTGGGAAAAGGGCGCGCTGAACCTGTTCCTGTTGTAGCATGGCGAGGAAATATGATTGATCCTTATTCTTGTCGCTACCCTCAATGATATCATGTGTTCCATCGGCATTCTCACGCTTACGACAATAATGCCCCGTGGCGACCGCGTCAAATCCCTCCTCAACCGCTATGTCCAAGAACGCACCAAACTTTATCTCGCGGTTGCAAAGAATGTCAGGATTAGGAGTTACTCCGCTCTCATAACCATTGACCAAATAGTCAACGACCTTCTCCCGATAATGCTTAACCAGATTGATGACTTGAAACGGGATGCCAACCTGCTCTGCCACTGCACGGGCATCATCAATCTCCTGTCCCGCAGGACAATCCCCGAAAAAATTCTCCTCATGCTGCCAGGTCCGAATATAGGCACCCTCCAATAAAAGATTCTCTCCTTGAGCAAGAATATATGCAGCAACAGAGCTGTCTACCCCTCCTGACATGGCAGTCATTACGCGTTTCATTTTTGATCAACCTTTGAGCTTGAATGATGGATTGAGTTCGCCTGTTTCTAGTCAGCCTATGCCATCGACCAAGCGGAAAATTCACAAATCTCTCTGGAAAACCCCGACCACCGGACTCCTTCTACTTCGGGAGCCTTGGACTGGGACCGATCCACCGAACATCACTTTTGGGAAGCAAATTATCAAGCTAACCCCGGTTGCCCCGCAAGAAACAGCGAAATCTACAGGCTATTTTGTTGAGGGTAATCAAATCACCTTTGTTCTTCACACACAACATTATCCACGGATCGATTTCAATGAAACCAAGCCCTGGTTGACAGGAAAATTTAATGGTTGGGAAAAGGCACTTAACGACCCGAAATGGAAACTGGTACCCAAAAATCCTGAAATCTGGTCTCTTACGCTACCTAAATCAACATTTGCAAACGCGCTGCCTAACGACTTCAAGTTTCTGACAGAAGATGGGCAATGGCTCCAACCGCCATCCATCGCACCCAATCAAACCTCGCTAAGAAAAGGCATAATCAATCTACAGTTCCACACAGATTTAATCGGCACGCATGTTTTTCATTTTACCCTGCCAGAAAATCTTTATTCAGAAAATTGCGATGCCCTTTTCTTGAAAGATGCGGGCCATGAAGAAATAATTCCTCTGCCACGCCCCTCACCATATATAAATAGGAGGAGTGACCTTTCCCTTGGAGCAATCGTAGAGGGAACATCCACTACGTTCCGGCTCTTTGCTCCACGAGCAGAACACGTTAGCGTTGTTTTCTGGCCAAAGGAATCCGAAGACCGTAAGCAACAGCTTCCCCTTCATCCAAGTGATGATGGCACATGGGCGACCCTACATCCCGAGCGTCTTGACAACTTTTACTACGTATACCACGTCAACGGTCCGAATCGTGATGCCACTACTGAGTTTGACTCCAAGACAGCCCTTCCAGATCCATACGCCAAGGCGCTGGTTACTGCTGCGGGTCCGGGAATCATAATCGCCACAGAAAAGTCTAAAACACCTGCATCCAGTTACCGCCCCCCGGCAATGGAAGACCTTCAAATCGTTGAGGTTCACCTTCGTGACGCCTTGGCAAATGCATCTATCAAGCTAACACCAAAGGAACGAAAAGGGTTTGCAGGCCTTACAAAATGGCTTCGAACAGGACGAACTTACTTCCATGATCTCGGTGTAAATGCAATAGAACTGCAGCCAGTCCATGAATTCGACTGTGACTCACCAGATGAATACCACTGGGGCTATATGCCGGTGAACCTCTTTTCCCCTGCCAGTAGTTATGCAATGGATCCTAGTTCAGGATCACAAGTGCAAGAATTCAAAGACCTTGTTCATACGTTTCATGAACAAGGGTTTGCTGTAATTCTTGACGTGGTTCTCAACCATCAGGGAATCAACACGCCACTTCATGCGATTGATAAAGGATACTACTTCCACATGGATGATTCCATGGAACTCCTCAACTGGAGTGGATGTGGTAATGATTTTCGTTCAGATACACCCATGGGAAGTCGCCTACTGGTTGATAGCCTTGTTCACTGGGTCCAAACTTATGATGTGGATGGATTTAGGCTGGATCTTGCCGAACTCATTGAGTTGGAATGTCTTGATACGATTGAAAAAACCCTTCGCGCCATTAAGCCGGAAATACTGTTGATTACAGAACCTTGGAGTTTTCGGGGAAATATTTCAAAGGCACTTCGTAAAACCAGCTATTCATCGTGGAATGATGGGTTTCGTGAATATATATATAAATATGTAAAGGGGGAGGCAAACAGTACAGGACTCGAATATTTCCTGAGTGGTTCGCCAAAACACTTTGCCAGATTCCCGGCTCAGACAATCAACTATATCGAATCACACGATGACCGATGTTGGATCGATAAAATAACTGGGAATTTCCGTAATAATGGACAGATCCCAACCGATATTGACATACGCCAAACCCATCTTGCAATAGCCCTATTGTATACAGCATTAGGCATCCCGATGCTATCTGCGGGTCAGGACATGTTAAGATCCAAGCGTGGCGTTCACAACACCTACCAAAGAGGAGATCTGAATATTCTGGAATACGAACGCGAAAATAAATTCCCGAAGACAGTCAAATATGTTCGAGATTGGATTCAATTCAGGCAGTCCGATCTCGGCCAACTACTCCGCCTCAAGGTTCACCCACCACATGAAAACCTTCAATTCTTCCGGCAGGATGATTTCCCGGCAATGGCCATGTTCCGTTGTGTTGAAGATTTGCAAATTCTATTCGCAATAAACCCGGGAGAAAAATCAGCCAACCTACAAATACCCAAAGAAATCAACCACCTGAACCTCATTGCAGATGAGGAACATTTCCTAATCAACCCGGAGCCACAAGAGATGTTTGAGAGTCTCCCTGCCCGCAGTTTACGCCTGTATGGAACAGTATTCTGACAACGTAAATTATCAGAATTGAGCAAACAGATTGAACAGGCCCCCTCAACACGAACTAAATAACATCAAAAAACCTCTTGCAACCACCCCGCCCTTCAATTGGATGAACCGCCCAATTTTTCACACAACAAAATAAACACTTAAAACTACACTTAAAATGGCTGTAAACATTGGTATCAACGGTTTCGGGCGCATCGGGCGCCTTGTTTTCAGGGCTCTCGTCGACCAGGGACTCTTTGGTGATGAGCTGAACGTCGTAGCTATCAACGACCTCGTCCCGGCAGACAACCTAGCTTATCTGCTCAAGTACGACTCCATACAAGGTCGCTTCAACGGCTCGGTGGGAAGCAAGAAATCTGACGGAGCAGCGATGGATGATGTTCTAGTTGTCAATGGCCGAGATATCAAGTGCCTCTCCGTTCGTGAAGGACCGGCTGCAATCCCTTGGGGAGACTTCGGGGTGGACATCGTCATTGAGTCCACTGGTTTGTTCGTGCAGGACACCCTCGCCGCCGGCCACCTACAAAGCGGTGCTAAAAAGGTCATCATTTCCGCCCCCGGAAAAGGCGATGTTAAAACCGTGGTTATGGGAGTTAACTGTGAAACCCTAACCGCAGACGACCATATCATCTCCAATGCATCGTGCACCACCAATTGCCTCGCCCCTATCACCAAGGTAATGCTCGATAACTTTGGCATTCTCGAGGGCTTAATGACAACAGTACATAGCTACACAGCCACACAGAAAGTGGTGGATGGCCCATCGCCCAAGGATATGAAGGGAGGCCGGAGTGCAGCGATTAACATCATACCTTCATCAACCGGAGCCGCAAAGGCTGTTGGCTTGGTTCTACCTGAAGTTCAAGGCAAGCTCACAGGAATGGCGTTCCGTGTCCCCACGCCAACTGTTTCATGTGTAGACCTCACCGTCCGCACAGAGAAATCGACCTCTTACGAGGAAATTTGCGCCGCCATGAAAGCTGCATCCCAAGGACATCTCAACGGTATTCTGGAATACACAGAAGACGAGGTGGTCTCCTCCGACTTCATCCACTGCCCGTCCTCCAGTATCTATGATGCTGGCTCAGGAATCGGACTTTCAGATAACTTTTTTAAGCTGATCTCCTGGTATGATAACGAGTGGGGATACAGCAACCGCTGCATCGATCTGGTAAAACAGGTAGTCAAATTCCTCTAGAGTCGAAAAAGCAAAAGTACTGTGAGTGAAATCAAGACCATCAAGGACCTTGAGTTAAACGGCAAGCGGGTCTTCGTACGTGTAGACTTCAATGTCCCGCTTGTTGATGGTGAGGTCTCTGACCGAACCCGCATCAAGGCGGCACTGCCGACAATCCGGTATTTAATGGATCAGAAGGCCACAGTTATTCTGGCCAGCCATCTGGGTCGGCCAAAGGGACAAAAAAATGAATCCATGAGCCTGCGACCCGTGGCAGCAGCTCTCTCTGAGGAAATCGGCGAACCTGTCCTTTTCACCGATGCAGAAGGAGATGATCTCAAGCGAACCATCAATGATGCCGGCCATGGCGGGGT
>JABJCN010000074.1 GCA_018668635.1 Opitutia bacterium | reverse complement strand
TTGGCCCAGAAACTGAATCAGGACACGGCCGAGGGCATCGATGCTCTCGAATCGGCAATTGCCAACCACGAACTGGCGGCCCGGATGCAACTGGCCATTCCTGAGGTCATGTCTCTGGATGGGGAAACCGAAACCACCAAGAAGCTTTATGGCTTCGATGCCAAGGACAAGCACACACAGACCTATGCGCGGGAATGCCTGCTCGCCCGGCGACTGATCGAGCGGGGTGTACGCTTTGTCGAGTTGACCATCGCGGTGGCGAGACCGGAGCGTTGGGATGCGCACAGTGACCTGATGACGAATCACAGTACAAACGCACGTGCGGTGGACCAGCCGATCGCCGGTCTGATCCGCGATTTGAAGTCACGCGGCCTGCTGGATGAAACCCTGGTCGTCTGGTCCGGGGAATTCGGACGCACCCCCTTCGCCCAAGGAGGAAAAGGCCGGGATCACAACGAATACGGATTCAGCCTCTGGATGGCCGGGGGCGGGATCAAGCCCGGCGTAACCTATGGCGCAACCGACGACTGGGGTTACAAGGCGGTGGATAAGCCATTGCAGATACATGATCTCCACGCCACTATGTTGCACCAGCTCGGGATTGATCACGAGGAGTTGACCTACCGCTTCAGCGGCCGTGACATTCGACTGACCGACGTACACGGGAAGATCATCAAGGACATCCTGCTGTGAGGATGAACGGGTGCTCAAGTCCTAGGTCACAGTGCATGCCAAACTCCAATTATAAAGATCAACATATGAAACTACAAACCCTCATTACTCTCGGCATTTTTTCCGCTCTCTTGCCCCTGGTCGGGGCCGCCGAATCGACAAAAGGTGATAAGCCTCAACCGGATGCCCCCTTCTTCAACGGCAAGGACCTCACCGGTTGGTCGGCTTCCGAGATGAAGTACTGGTCGGTCAAGGACGGCGCCATCGTGGGGCATTCCGCGGTCAAGGTACCGGGGAACAAATTTATTTGGGCAGATGGCGAAGTGGAGGACTTCTACCTGGTGGTCGAGGTCAAGCTTACCCCGGACAACCGCAACGCGGGTATCCAATTTCGTTCCAAGAAAGCCAATGCCTCCGGCCAAGCCGTCGGCTACCAGGCCGATGTCGGAGCCGGGGTGTGGGGCAAACTCTACCACGAGCACGGGCGCGGCAAACTGGATTGGAACAATAACGCCGCTGGAGCGGTCAAACCCGGCGAGTGGAACCGCTACGAAATCCTTGCAGTCGGGCACAAGATATGGACCGCCATCAACGGCAAATTGTGCGTGGCCTTGGAAGACCCCAAGGGCGAACTGTCCGGCAAGATATCCTTCCAGGTTCATGGCGGTCCCGCCCAGACCGTGATCTATCGCAACCCAACGCTGATACACAACCCGAAGATTGCCCTTGAGAAACAAACCGAGAAGCAATTGCTCGCCGCTCTTCCGAAAAAGAAGACGGAAGCCCCGAAACCCGCTCCCCCAAAACGGATCTCCACTCCATTGCCTCATTGGACGAAATTAATCATGGCAGTGGATTCTGGCACCCAAGGCGAAGCTTGGGCTAAGCCCGCCTTTGATCATGGCAAGTGGAAGACCATGAAGGTGCCCGGGCATTTCGAAAAGGCCGGGTTGCCCGATCACGATGGCGTGGTCTGGTTTCGCAAGACCATCGAATTGTCTGCTGGACAGGCCAAGTCCAAGGCCGTCCTGAACCTCGGTCAAATCGACGACATGGACGTGACCTGGGTCAATGGCGTCAGGGTAGGGGGCTACGAGAATCCTGGCCACCATTACACCGTGCGTAAATATCCCGTTCCCACGGGTCTTTTGAAAGCGGGAAGGAACACGATTGCCGTACGCGTGATGGACCACGGCGCCCCTGGAGGCATCGCCGGGAAACCGGATCAGCTCGCCTTGCAGCTGGGGAACGAAACCGTTTCCCTCGCCAATACCTGGCATTTTGCCCCCGGGGCGAACCTGGAAGCGCTCAATGAGCAGGCCACCCTAGTCGGGCCCAAGCCGGGCTGGAACGCCGAGGTCACCGCGTGGCGGTCGAAGTTGGACGCCAACGACCCGGGCATGGCAGGAAAATGGTATGCCTCCAAATTCGACGACTCGAAATGGAAGACCATGAAACTTCCCAAGCATTACGAGACCGCGGGGCTACCGGGTCACGATGGCACGGCCTGGTTTCGTCGGGCCATTGACGTCCACGTCACGCATGGTGGGAAACCCATTACGCTCCAACTGGGGGCCATTGACGACATGGACATGACTTTTTTCAACGGCCACTTTCTTGGAGGCACCGAAACCCCGGGGTTCTGGACCAAGCAACGTGTCTACAAGGTGCCCGAAAAATGGGTCAAGGCTGGACGCAACCTTATTACGGTACGAGTCATTGATCATGGCTGGAGTGGGGGAATGAATGGCCCGGCAGTGAACATGAAATGGACGATGCAAGGGCAGAAATCCGTCACCTTGGCGGGTGATTGGCGGTATAGTCCAGGCGTCACGTTAAAATCCCTCAGCCTTGGGGAGCTGACCAATCCGTCACCATCCAACCCATCTGTGGTGCCTACACCGGTCGCACCGGTTCATGCTCTCCTGCGCCCGCTTATCAAACCCGCTTCGCCCGTTTCTGCATTTGCCAATGGCTTTGTGCTCAAGGGCAATCAATCCATCGTCATTGTCGGTGGAGCCAATGCTGCAGAGTGCCAGCGCTACGGGTATCTTGAGACATTGCTGGTTTCTGCAAACCCCGGCAAACAACTGCACGTGCGCAACATGGCATGGGCTGCCGATACGATTTATACCCAACAACGCCCACGCAATTTTTTCGCCACCAACAACCCCAGTTACGGCGAGAAGGACCGCCGGCCGGCCATGGCCGCGGACGTGCTGTTCGTCTGGTTCGGTCAAATGGAATCACTTGGAGGCACCGCTCGATTGGATGATTTTACAGAAGCGTATATCAAAATGCTTACGCAGTTTGCTGGCTATACGGGGCGATTGGTGCTGGTGACACCTGTGCCTAGTGAAGACCCGCTGGATCTTGGGCTCAAGGTAAAGGCCCGGAACGCCGCGCTTGAAAAATACGCTTTGGCTATTCGCCAAATTGCGCACGATCGCAACTTGCCATTGGTGGATCTCTTCACAGCATTACGCGACAAAGCAGTTACCAGTGACGGGTTGTTGCTTTCAGGAAAAGGCCATCAACTCGCGGCCCAGGCCTTTGCTAATCAACTTGGTTTTTTACCCAAGCTTTCGGCCAATGCCGAGCCTCTCCGCGAGACCATCCTGCAAAAGAATGCCCTGTGGCGGCAATTCTGGTTCCCCACTAATTGGGCCTTTCTCTATGGCAACCGCCAATCCACCCCCAGTAGTCGGAGCCATATTGGAGGCCGTCCACGTTGGTTTCCTGAAGAAATTCAATTGATCCCTGCCCAACTTAAACAGCTGGATAAAGCTATCAACGCCAAGGCTTCCGGTGCCAATTGAACCCGGGAATCCTGTGCGAAGAATCCTGACAAGGATCACTTGAAAAAGATTTCATTGGACGCCAGGATGTTATGGATGGTACGCAAAAACCTCCTCTAAATGAATGAATATTATCTGAAGGTTGCTTCAGGCACAGAACCCTCCATTTTTGGTGGTGTTTTTCTCTATGACTTTGTTGCAAATTCCCGGAGCACAAAAACTCCATCCGCCTGATATAATTGCTCACTTTCTGTGAAACGTATATTCTATATTTCACCGGCTGCGAATCTTGGTGGGGCGGAAAGATGCCTCCTTGAGACCTTGAAGTGTCTGGATCGTGAAAAGTTCGATTCCACCGTTCTTCTTTTGGAGGACGGTCCTCTTCGTGCCGCAATCAAGCCTCATGCCACAAATGTAATTTTTCTGCCTCTTCCACAGATTCTTTCTCGTGCCGGGGATCATGACGGTGGTCTGGTTGGAAAGATCAGGATGCTTTTTTGCCTTTTTTTCTTTGTTCGAAAACTGCGTAAGGTGCTGGTTTCGTTGCAGCCCGATATCCTGCATGCCAATGGGATCAAGGCCCAGCTCCTATGTAGCCTTTCCAAACCGCGTGGAACCCGGTTGGTTTGGCACATCCATGACTATACAAGCCTTCGTGGCATCAGTAGTAACCTGCTGGTCAAACAAGCTCATAAGTGCGATCTAGCCATCTGTAATTCCAAGAGTGTGGAGGCGGACTTTAATGAAGTTTGCCCGACTGTTTTGACGTCCATCGTATACAACGCATTCCACGTTGGCGAAATAGTCCCGGAACCACCAAGACATCTTGCCCGCATTTCCCTTGTTGGAACCTATGCCAAGTGGAAGGGGCACCAGTTGTTCCTTGAGGCAATTTCCTCGATGCAGGATGTGTTTCGAAAACGAGGATTACTTTTTCAAATCATAGGTGGACCAGTGTATCTTACCTCCGGTTCACAAGTCTCCCAGGATGAACTTGAAACTATTTCCAACAAGGTGGGGATTGATGACCTTGTTGAATTCCATGATTTCGCTACCGACCTTGATGTTGTTTATGCCAAGGTCGATATCCTGGTTAATGCCAGTATTCAACCGGAACCTTTTGGTCGGACCCTTATCGAGGCAATGGCTTATGGCAAGGTTGTCATTGCTCCGGACACCGGTGGGCCACTCGAAATCATCGAGGACGGCGTTACCGGGTTCCATTTTCAGTCTGGTAATGCGGAATCATTGGCTCAGGCCATCCTGCGGGCCATTGATTACCCGGATATCGCGGACATGATCAAGGCTGCTCACCGGAATGTTCGTGAGCATTTTAGTCATGAGGCTCTTCGCAAGAGGATGTCCGAGGTCTATGGCCAGCTTACTTCTGGGTGAACCTGGATTGCTTTAAATAATACCTGATCGATCCAGGTTGGTTTTCCTTACGTTCCCTTGTCCACTAAATTGACACGGTTTAATTGAAGGCCTTGTGGCTTGGATCGCCTCCGGAAAGGATGTAGGCTATCATATCCATGATTTCATCCTTCTGCATCATGTTCAATAAGCCCGGAGGCATTGGGGATACCTTGGAAGGCTCGATACTCTTTACCTGACTGCGACTGATATTTACCCTTTGGTTTGGATCAAACATGTCCGTGTTGATCGTGACCCTGTCTCCATTCAGGTTGACCACTACTCCTGTCAGAACCTCATTGTTTTTCATTGTTACAACAATTGGAACAAATTGTTCGTTGATCTCCTTGCTTGGATTGATGATCTGGTCGAGTAAGTCATGGGAAGAATAGCGGCCTGCTGCGCCCGTAAGATCGGGTCCTGTCATTCCACCTTCATTGGCAAATCGATGGCAGGCAAAGCAACCACCTGAGGCAAACATCTTCCGCCCTTGTTCAAAATTCCGGTTTTTCAACCCTTTAATCGAAGCTTTACTGAGTTCGTCAAGGGTCCATTGCTTGACATATTTTCTTCCGATCATCGCTTCAGCCATAATTTCAAAGGGTGTCTTTGAAACCGGTTTTTTGGCCAGCAAGTCCTTGAGCATTGTTTTTTCCTCATTGCTGAGGCTTGCCACGGCATCGCGCCGGATAAACTCTATAAATTTACTGAAGCTTGCCCCACCACGGTAGTTGCTGGCCTTTAGGAACCAGTTGAAGTAGACATTGCGCAAGTCGCGGTTCCAGCCAGCCTTGAGCATACGTAGGGAACGGGCGTATTCAATTTGTTCCTCCTGCGTTGCGGCCTCCTGCAAAAGCTGTATGCCCTTGGCTGCTGTGGACGGAACCTGAAGGAAGGCGAGTGTCTCGCAGAGCAACCAGTTTTGTTCGAAGGATGGCGCTGGGAACTGTGGTTCCAGTTGGTCAATAATTTTTTCAATCAAGCCTTGGCTCGGTTTCCCAAGACGGATCAGGGCAATTTGATAAGCCCGGACGAGGGTGAGTTGCTCAGCATGGTTCAACTGCTGCCACTTTACCTGCATTAGGGACTTGTAAACGGCGTTGACCAATTGCTGGCCGGGTTTTGGCTTCTGGATGGCTGTCACGTCTCCACGGTTGGCTGGGTCGGTGGCAATAACCTTGCAGAGCCCAAGGAGGAGTGCCACCCGTTTCCCATAATCTTTTTCATTTAGGGCTTGCTCTGACCATTGTTCAGGTGGTTGATGCTGCACAGCGGTCAGGGCAGCCCAGCGAATGAAACGGTCAGGGTGATCAAGATGAGGCCAGGCTGTCTTGAGGGCATCCTTCCCTTTGCCTACATGGAATGCTTCCAACTTGTGACGGAGTCGGGCGAGATCATTTATCTCAGGGGTATGCTTTATCGGTCTGGTGGATTCCTTACCTGTGTAGGTGACGCGATACAGGCCGGACTGTACGCGGCGTCCCCCAATGGTGAAATACATCGCACCATCCTTGGCGTGTATGATCACATCGCTAACAGGTAGTGGACTACCGGTGATGAAGGTTTCCTTGGTGGCACTGTAGGTGGAGCCTTCGGGGGTCATGTGCACGGCATGGATTTTGCCCCAGCTCCAGTCCAGAATGTACAGTGCATCCTGATACTTGGCTGGGAACTTTGCACCATAGCCAAAGGTCACGCCGGTTGGTGAACCGGGGCCAATATTGATCACGGGGGGGAGTGTGTCCGGATAGAACTCAGGACGCTTGCCGGTTCCGTTGCGCCATCCCATCATTGAGCCACTAGTTACATGATTGACACGTGTTGGGCGGTACCAAGATGTGTTGAAGTCGTATTCCATGTCTGCATCATAGGCAAAGAGTTCACCATCGCGATTGAAGGCGCCGTCAAAGATGTTGCGGTAGCCGGAGGATATGATTTCCCACTCCTTCCCGTCCGGTGAAATCTTGTAAATGATTCCTCCCGGAGCCAGTCTGTCCCGGTTGTGGCCCCTGCCGTCCGGCATGCGTGGCAGTAGATGATCTTCCCCCCAGTGCATCGGGACACGGGAGGCATCAGCCTTGATTGGCGTGGTATTGTTGCCGGTAATCATGTGAATGGACCTTCCATCCGGGGAAAGCAGAAGGGCGTGAATCCCGTGGTCGCCCCGTGCGGTCATTCCTCGCAGTTTCTCCACCTTGTCGAGCTGATCGTCACCATTTGAATCCGTCAGCCGGTACAGTCCACTTTCCATCTTTCGCTCATAATCATTGACCCCGACGTACAATGCGCCAAAGGCCCAAAGCAAACCGTTGGCGGCACGTATTTTGGCCGGTACTTTCTTAATGTCCCCGGGTTTTAGCGCTTTACCCGGGGGCGGGGGGGTGAACCGATAGAGCCCGCCAAACTGGTCGCTGGCGATTATCCGTCCCTTGTCATCATTGCAGAGGTTGACCCAGGATCCATGTTGGGCCGCAGTCAACGAGTGAAGCAGCTCCACGGTAAAGCCATCAGCGACCTTGATGTTTTGGACCGCTGTCGCTGAATCCGTCGATTGAGCATTTATATAGGGATTTATCAGGAGAATTGAGATGGCAGTTATTGCAGGAATTTTCATGGTTTTTTTGAAGTTTGCGGAGTATCTCTAAAAGACTATGTTTTCGTATCATATGTCTTTAGCATTTGTTTCCTTACAAAAATCTTGAGGGATAAATGGAAAGATGGAATCGAGAATTTATGTATAGCATAATCAAGATGTGACCAGGGAGGCAGAACTAATGTTCTGAGCCAAGGAATTCTCGGTAAGCTTCAATTGCTTTCGGGTTCCATATCCCTTCTTTCAGTGAACTTGAAAGTTCTTCACTGGTTGCTCCTGTGTTGAACAGCATCAGGGTTGCACCGTATTCAAAGTGTCTTTCAAGGTATTCCCTGGGGTTTAGTTTTGCATGACGTCCCATTTGCGGTCCTGACTCTGTACTTGCCCATGGCGGATTTCCATGTTTGGCAAGGGCCTTGTATAGGATTTCGAAGTCATGACGTAGTGGGCCTATCGGGTAGGTGGTCCAACCTGGGCGTGCATGCTTGATGAAAGCAATATGAATAGGTGCATTGGTGAATTCCACATGCGGAGAGCCAACCTCTCCAGCTCCGGCAGCCACGTGCGTATACATTTTGCTTGCAGGAACACCTGCTTCGGCCAGTTTTCGAGCCCAGTATGTTGTGAAATCTTGATTGATTTCAGCAAGAGCTTGCCCAAAGTCTTTCGGAGGCTTTTTGCGACTGTAACCTTTGTTGGTGAGTGCGTTGTAACCGAGTTTTGCCTTTGGAACCCCATCTTCATCCATCAAGGCGGCAATTTTTGGATTGATATGTTCTATGTTCTCATAGTTTGGGAGTGATGGTTCCGCTCCCACGGTGACCCCGGAAAGCAGGTGTGCTTTTCTCTCGGCTTTCAGCTTTGTAAGACCTTTTGCAATATGCGGTCCAATAACCTTGCCTGCCAGCCGTCGCACCTCCTCGAGAACCCTCGGACTGTTGTAGCAAATAACCGGTGGCATTCGTTCCGGATGTCCCCAGTCCCGGTAGCGGTGGGGATGTGGGGTTCCTTTCCAATCCAACCATTCTACATTCTGCTTATTCTCCTGATCGTAGCCAGGGAGGTCTTTCCGATAATAGTTCCATAGATCATTTCGATTATTCCATTCGTGGGTTTCCACGGTAATGTGAAAGGCAATATCGTTACGAATGGCGACTTCAAAGGCACTTCCTATGGCTTTCTCAATGTTGGCGTTCGGATTTTCGAGGTGATCGGGATCATAACGCCATGCTGGAATCATCAAGTGGAATCCCCAGTTGCGTTTGGTTGGGTGCCTTGCCTTGCCCAGTTTTTGTTGAAGGCGCTTGATGCCCTGCTCAAGTACTTCAAGTCTGCCCTGATGGAGCGCACCGGCTTCCTTGACCGGAAATATTATATATTGGGTCTCATTGGTTTTTCTACGAAAGCGGGACAGATCCTTGGGTTTTGGTCGTGGAGGGCCTTTTCTTAGGATTTCCAGTGCACGGTCCGCGACTTTCACAGCGTCCAGATGCTTACCCTCCCTCATTAGGGGTGTGAACTCATCACGCATTATGAGTCCGACAACCTGAGGGTCATTGCCTTCCTCCACCCAGCGTTCCATTCCCTCTTTCACAAGGGCAACCTTAATCCTGATATTTTGAACAACAAGTTCCCGTGACCTGGCATCTCCTTGGGCCAGGGAGTGTTTTGACAGGAGGGGTAGCAGTAGCGCAAGCAGGATGTTGATTAGCCAAGCTTTGGTCATTTTGAATTTTCCTACACCAGACCTAAGCCACGATATCGTGGATTACCCGACCATGAACATCGGTTAACCGCAGATCTCGACCACCGTGACGGTAGGTGAGGTGCTCATGATCAAGTCCCAGTAAATGGAGAACTGTTGCCCAGAGGTCATAAATCTCGCATTTGTTTTCGGTTACGTGGTAACCAAATTCATCGGTGGCACCATAAATTGTCCCTCCTTTAATTCCTCCTCCTGCAAGCCAAATGGAATAACCGTAGGGATTATGATCTCGCCCATTGCTTCCCTGAGAGAAAGGGGTGCGACCAAACTCACCTCCCCAAACGACCAGAGTTTCATCGAGCAAGCCTTTTGCTTTAAGGTCTTTAAGTAACCCTGCAATGGGTTGGTCCACTTGATGAGCCATGGCTGCATGGCCTTTTTCCAGGGCGCCGTGCTGATCCCAAGGATTTGCGGCGTTACCTGCTCCAATACCTTCATTGATGCAACTGAGTTCGACGAAGCGTACACCTCGTTCGACCAATCTGCGGGCAAGCAGGCATTGGCGGGCATAACCTGCTGTTTGTTTGTCGTGTGAGTCCATCCCATAGAGTTTCTTGGTTGTTTCAGTTTCACCACCAAGGTCGCAAAGCTCTGGGACGGCAGCCTGCATCTTATACGCCGTTTCATAATTCTTGATCGCGGCCTCCACTTGGAGATTTTCTCCGGTTTGGGAAAGGAAAGACATGTCGAAACCCTTGAGGAAGCTCAAGCGATTACGCTGGGCGAAAAGAGATTCTCGAGGCTTTACGTTGCGAACTGGTTCCGAATTGTCCAATTGTAAAATGGAACCTTGGTTACCTGCGGGTAGGTAACCGCTACCATACAGACCTACGCCCCCGTGCGGAGCTACCGATCCGGCGCTGTTCAGGACAACGAAGCTGGGTAGGTTTTCGTTTGCCGAACCTAGACCATAACTAACCCATGCTCCCGCACTTGGGTGCCCCATGAATGGAAATCCCGAATGGAAGGCATAATTACCTTGGGCGTGCTCGTTCACCTTGCTTGTCATGGAGCGTATAACTGCCAAGTCGTCAGCCATTTCGCCGACCTTCGGGAAAATAGAACTCACAGGCATGCCACTTTTGCCGTGACGCTTGAACTCAAACGGACTGGGGAAGACATTTCCGTTCTTGTTGAACTGTGTTCGCTCAATCTTAACAGGCATGGGCTTGCCCGCATACTTCTTGAGTTCCGGTTTGGGATCGAAGGTGTCGATGTGCGAAGCTCCGCCAGACATGTAGCAAAATATGACGCTCTTTGCCTTGGGTTTTAAATGTGTTTTGGCTGCGAAGGCAGCCTGAGAACCCAGCATTCCCTGCAGGGCCAACAGACCAAACCCCGAGGAACAACGGGAGAGCATATCACGGCGACTAAGTGGATTTGTCATGGCATTTATTTCAGGTAGATGAATTCCTTCATATTGAAAAGGGCGAGAGCGAGATCATGAAGGCCTGTTTGAGAATCACTGTCTAGATCACCATAGGCCTTCAGTTTTTTTTGCAAATCGGCAATCTTGGCCACGATGTCTTCGCGGTCCTTTTTTTGGCTGGGTGATAGTGCGGCTAGGAGATCTTTTTCCGAGACGTAGTCGGATGCGCCGCCGAACGAAGCCATCACAGCATCGGGTTCCAGAGCCCGGTCATAGATCCGAACCTCACGGATTCGTCCGTCCAAGGAGCGCCCGGGACCGGCCGGAAGATGACGTACGCCGAAGGACAGCAAGCTGTTGCCTTTTGGAAAAGACGCCTTGCCCGTCTTATAGGACCTGCCGTATGGGCGACCGTTACGGTAACCGGTAATGGTTCCATCCGATTGGTAGGTGATGGCGATGTGCATGAAGTCCTTGTCGGCCTCCTTCTCCTCGGTTCCGCCGAAGGATTTCGTGCGCCTGAATGCGTTGCTTCCCGCCATCCAACGTCTTCCTTCTTGCTCGGCGAATACAATCGAGTCGAAAATCGAACCGGTGGGCGACTGAATGGTGACGACTCCTCCCGCTCGCTGGTTCAGGTTGTCCAGTTTCACCCAGGCCTCCAAAGTCTTTTCCTTGAAACTGATGGTCATCTTGTCCGTCACAACATAACCTCCGCCACGTACGACCAGCTCGCCGTTCTCGATTTTGGCTCCATTCTTTGGATGGGCGGTAATTCCCTGAATCGCATCCTTCCAGCCATCGGCGAAGTTCCAATGCAGGTTGGGCTTTGGCCCTGCCGGCGCCTCCACCTCATCCTTTTTGCGACTATCAAGGATTTTGTCCCGAATGGGATCCAATATGGAGGCCAATGCCTTCGCGTTTTTGGAAAGATCTTTATCCAGCGCGAGCTTTTCGGTTAATGCCTTCGTCTGCTCTGCAGAGGCTCCTTTTAGATAGGCGATCGCCTTTGCGGTTTCCTCGTTCTCGGCAGGACGACCAAGGGCTAGGCGAAACATGCCGGACACTTTTTCGGAATCGGTTTCTCCCTTGGCGTTTTTGGCGAAGTCGCGGGCTGCGTTTATCACGAAGGGATCGTTCATGAGGGTCAAAGACTGGGCGGGTACGTTGGTGGCGTCTCGTCGACCCTTGGTAGAGGCAGGTACCGGAGCATCGAACACAGTCAGGAAAGCATCGAGCGAGTTGCGTCTGGCTTGCCTGTAGACAGCTCTTCTTGAAGTGTTTCCGTTTTCGGAACCTCCTTCGGCCACCCTGTCCAAGTTCAACCGCATGGATGCCGCCAGAAGGGAGTCACGGATGGGTTCGGCTTCCAGTCTCTTAAGATGGGCATGAGAGAGCAGCAGATTGTCGGCATCTTTTTCGATGGCTTCCGCCGATGGTCTCGAGGATAGGCGAAAAGCCTTTGAGGTAGCCAAAAAGCCGATCATCTTCTTGATGGACCAACCGTCCTTGCGAAACTTTAGGGCAAGATAGTCGAGCAATTCCGGATGGCTTGGTTGTTCTCCCAGCCTGCCGAAATTGTCAGGGGTTCCGACCAGCCCTCGGCCAAAGAGATGATGCCAGATTCGGTTGACGATCACTCGTGCGACCAGAGGGTTGTCGGGGCGGACGATGTCCTCTGCATACTCCAGTCGTCCCAAGCTGTTCTTGGGGTAGGGGGTGTCGTCGATGGCCTCGAGGAAGCGCCTTGGCACGGGATCGCCAGGTTTCTTGTGGTCCCCTCGCACGAAGAGCGGTTGGTCGAAAGGCTGATTGTCGAGGATTCCCGGAGCGAGTCTTGGAGAGGCAACCTCGGCTTCCATGTGGCGATAATCGGCCACCGACTCGGCAAGAGCCGGAAGCTCCTTCAACGTCACCGGGAGCAACCCCTTCCTTACGAAGAAACTAAGCATCCTTGCTTGGGCGTCGGAGGCCTCTCCCTTTTCCCATGCGCCGATAGCCTCGTTCGTTGCCTTGGCGTATCGCTTGGCCAGACCGACGGCATCGGTGGGGGCTCCGTTGTGGGCGAAGATCGGCGCCAGGGTCTCAGCAATCTCGTCTCGGGGCGCGGGTTGACCCGGAGCGGCGAGTACCGCTTCGGTCACGCCCATCCATGAACGGGTTCCACCTCCCGCTTCCACGGGATGATCGCGGTTCGTGGTCGCCTCCAAGTAGGCTTGGTCACCCGACCAATATTTCGTGTTCCAGCTTACCCACTTTTCCTGATTGGGATCGGCCGAGCCCTT
>JABJCN010000237.1 GCA_018668635.1 Opitutia bacterium | reverse complement strand
CTCCCCAGTATCGCTGCCTTCCGATTTTGAAACATACTACCGGGGTTGTGTTCACACATGTGCCTATTATAGAAGAATTATAAATGAATGAAATTTGATGAAATTATTATCAAAATCCATTAAGCATCCAGCGTGCCAATTTCAGCACAGGGGCTTTTCTGCATAAATGTTGATATTAATCGGCTTGCATAAGTGAACAGGCACCAATGCATAGTGCAATTAACGCACAGGACAGGTGAGAAATTACACAGGTCCAACCTCAAAATATGCACAAGACAACTAGGGCATGAGTATTCAAGGAAAATTTGATCCGATTGAATGTAAAAATTGTTAGAATAATATTAATTGAAACTTAGAAAAAGTGAGTGAAGACCTCTTAAAACAGACTCCAAAAGGATTGTATTGCCCAGTTGGTGATTTTTACGTGGATCCAATCAAGCGAGTGAAGAGGGCGGTTATAACCCATGCCCACATGGATCATGCGAGGCAGGGTAGCGAGAATTACCTTTGTTCCAGCACGTCGGAAAAACTTCTAAAGATCAGGCTCGGGAAGAAAACGTATATTCAATCATTGAATTATGGAAAGAAAAGCAAAATTGGGAATGCACAAGTTTCGTTTCATCCAGCAGGCCATATACTTGGCTCGGCACAGGTCCGCATTGAAGTTGGAGGTGAAGTCTGGGTAGTCAGCGGGGATTATAATCCTGCGAAAGATATAACATGTGAACCATTTGAGCCAGTAACCTGTCATTGCTTCATCACGGAGTGTACTTTTGGACTGCCAGTTTACAGGTGGCGACCGCAGGTTGAATTAATGAAGGAAATCAATGAATGGTGGAAGAGAAATGCAGAAATGGGGAAGCCATCCGTTATGCTTGCATACTCACTGGGAAAAGCCCAAAGAGTAATCGCCGGTCTGGATCCGGGAATTGGACCGATAATGGCGCATGAGGCAGTGATCCCCTACCTGCCTGCGCATAGGGAATACGGAGTCGTGCTTCCTGAGGTCAAAACCTGTAGGAACGAAATCCCCAAGGAACAATTCCGAAAGGCAATTGTGATTATTCCTCCTGCTGCAGATGAATCCAAATGGCACAAGGCACTGCGTAAAGGAAGGACAGCAATGGTTTCTGGTTGGATGACTACTCGGGGTGCAAAAAAACAATCCAAAGTGGAGTCGGGGTTCGCACTTTCAGACCATGCAGACTGGAATGGAATACTTATGGCCATCCAATCAACAGGGGCGAATAAAATACTCGCGACACATGGCAATACGGATGCCCTTGTCCGTTATCTCAATGGCATGGGGTATGAAAGTGGACGACTTGGGCAAAAAAGTGAATGAACCACTTCACACAATTATTCCAGTCAGTTGATTCCGTGTCGGGAACCAATCAACGAATTCGCTATTTGAGGGAATATTTTGAGGAATCCAAACCTGAGGACAGTATTTGGGCGTGCTGGTTTCTGGATGGAAATCGCGTCAAGAATTTAATACGACTTAAGGACCTCAAAATATTGGTTGCGGATGTATGTAGTTTACCATTATGGTTGGTCGAGGATTCACATGAAGTTGTTGGCGACCTGGCTGAAACCCTTTCACTTCTGTTGAAGAGCTTTGCGAAAGGTAAAGAGCCAATCCCCCTCTCCACGGTTGTTGAGAAATTTATCCTTCCTCTTTCCAGCATGAATGTTGAAGAAAAATGCCGAACGATAAAAGATGCATGGGCAAGGCTTAGACCGGAAGACCTGCTACCCTATCACAAATTAATGATGGGAGCGTTTAGGATGGGTATTTCGAATGGAAATCTCTGCCGGGCGCTTGGAGACATTAATAATGTTCCTCCTGCCATAATTGCGCAAAGAATGATGGGCAAATGGCAACCAGGGGATAGGACCCTCCAAAACATAATTGTTTCTGCAACAACTGAGGAGGACCTAAACGCACCAGTACCCTTTTGCCTCGCATCCCCACTCATGGCAAAGGTAAATACCTTGGGTGACAATGCTGAATGGCAGATCGAATGGAAATGGGATGGCATCAGGGCACAATTGATCAAGTCTCATTCGGGAACCTTGATATGGTCTCGAGGCGGAGAATCAGTGGGAGGGGCATTCCCTGAAATACTGGAGGCGGCAAAACTGCTACCAAAGGGGGTATGCCTGGATGGAGAGATTTTGGCATGGAATCAAAATGGACTGATGCCATTCCATGATTTACAGAGACGTCTAGGCAGAAAATCCCCGGGAGTCCAAATTCAACGAACTGTTCCAACAAGATTTATTGCTTATGATATTATACGCTTTGCAGGAGAAGACCTGCGCAACAAAGTCCTTGTGAAAAGACGGCATCTGCTGGAGCAACTAGTCACTTCACTGCCAAGCCAATATCCAATTGGGATTTCCAGACCAGTCGAGGCAGGCAATTGGGAGGAGTATCAAATATTACGGGATGAATCCCGCGAGAAGGGAGTGGAGGGATTTATGCTCAAACACATTGAATCAAGATATAACCCTGGCCGAAAGAAAGGAGGATGGTACAAATGGAAAATCGCACCACTAGAAGCAGACATGGTACTGGTTGGAGCACAGATGGGCCATGGCAGGAGAGCAAATATCTTTTCAGACTACTCGCTAGCAGTTTGGCATAAGGATGAGCTAGTGGTGGTAGCCAAGGCCTATTCGGGCCTGACCGACAATGAAATTCTTAAGGTTGATAAACAAATACGTAAGACTATAATCGGCAAATTTGGGCCAGTTCGATCTGTGAAACCCATGATGGTTTTTCAGGTGGCCTTTGAAGGAGTACAGCGCTCTAGACGCAGAAAAACAGGCGTGGGGTTAAGGTTCCCTCGAATCCAGAGGTGGCGTCAAGATAAACTGCCTGAAGAGGCCGGTCATCTGGAAGAAATCATGGCACTCGGACAACTGCAGAACCTTGAAAGCCCGGGCCAAGTAGTCTACCAACCTGAATTGGATTTTAAAACCGAGCCCTAAAATTTCGCTTTAATAATGATAATCCCAATAATAGGCGGAGTTCAAAATCAATAAGATCCATAAGAAGACCGCATACCGAAAGGCCTGAAAAGTCATAGAGGCAGATTCGATCGGGCCACATAGATGGCCATACTTTGGAACAGTAAAACTATTCAATTTTCAAGCGAAAGAAACCCACGGCTTCCCGGGACTGGACGGAGTGGGTTTTTTCTGTCCCGTCCCCATTAACGACAGCCGCCTCGGCCCAGGTTTTCAAATCACTTGTTGACTCGATTGTATACGTTCGGCCAATGGTTGAAAGCCACCGCAACTGATACTCAAAATCACCACCGGGCGGATTGAATGCCGTGGTTGATGAGACCCGGACGGTAAAGCCATCCTTCGGGTCCCCGGGGTCCGTGCCGAGGAAGTTCTCCTGCTCATTGGTCCAACCATCACCATCTGAATCCTCAGACGGATTGCCACCGCCATCAACAATAACGGTGAACGGGATTGTCACCGAACCCGCACTGTTTGCAGCGGTCAGATGATAAGTGGTGGTCTCCACCGGGGTCACGGCAGTTATGGTTTTTCCGGTGACGTCCCCGACCCCGTTGTCGATGGTGATGCTGGCGGCATCGGCAATGTCCCAGGAAAGCATTACCCCGGCACCAGGTAAGATCTTGGGTGTTGCCGAGGTGAATGCACTGATGACGGGGCCATCCGCTTTATCTGCACCGACCTGGAAACTGGAAAGGACTTCGGCCTCACTGAGGGCCCGCTTGTAGATCCTGAACTCATGGAATGTGCCCTTGAGATACGGTACTTTCCCCGCATACTGGGAACGCCCCAGCCAGTTATTAATGTCATTGATTCCTGAAAGAGCAACAGTGGTGGAACGACTTCCCTCCTGTTTGCCATCAACAAAAACATAGGCACGGTCATTGGTATCATTGAAAGCCACGGCAAAATGGGAGAGGGAAGAACCATCGGAGGGAATCACAACCGGGACATCGACACGCTTTTCACCACCATTGATGGCAAAGGCAAAACGAACCGGTTTTGTGCTGCTGCTCGACTTGGGTGTCAGGTAAAGGTAGTTGAACTGGTCATCTCCAAACTCAAGGATGCGCTGCCACTGCGAAGTGGAAGGCCCCTTCCAGCTGATCCATGTCTCAAAAGTTGCATCGCCAAGGGCGGAGATGATGCCGTCAGGCAAATCCACATAATCATTGACCCCATCCAGGTCGAGAAACCCGGTGCCTGTAAGCTTGGCTCCTCCATTGATTGTGGCATCGGCTGACCCCACAAGGTCCGCCACGGTTTTGCCATCTCCATCAAAACTATAGCGATGTGCGAGGAAAGAAGGAGGGGAAACGAGCGGGATGACATTGACGGCCCGCGACTTGCGTGACTCGTTTCCGTCCTTGTCCGTTACAGTGTACCAGATATTGAAAGTTCCTGTGGTCGAGGTATCCACAGCAGACTCATCCACTGTTATGCCAGCAGTCACATCACCATCCACGTCATCGACAGCAGTTGCACCCTGATCCTGGTAAATTGTACCGACGGATACATCAATGGTGCGTCCACCGGTCACCTTGATGACCGGTTCTGGAGGCGGAAGGAAACTGATGCCCGGTGTACCGCCCTTGTCCTCGCTTACCTTCCAATGGGCCGGATCCGTGCCAAAACGATCCACATTCCTGCGCACAATGGTAAAACCGTAACCGTCTGCCTCAGTCGGCCAGGGATCCTTGTCATTGTAGCGGACTGCATCAGCTTCAACGTAAGGCGGATTGACATCACCCGGATTAGGATTATCCGGTCGCTCAAGAATGATGCGTTCACCGCTGTCCTGCAGATTACCTGCAAATGGACCATAAATGAGGACCTCCTCCTCAATGCCGTGCTTGAGACGAAATGCATCGGGACTTCCATTGACAAGGATGACCATGCCTCGTTTTTCCAGGGTGACATTCTGTGGAAATGTAAAATCAATGCCTGAAACGCGCCAGGTGTTTTCGGAGTGAATGAGATCGAAAAGTGGCACATCATCATCCGAAATATTCTGGAGTTCGATCCACTCCATTTTATCCGGCTCGGGATGGTACATGATTTCGCTGATTACAATGGGACCGACCCTGATGCCGGAGTTGGCGGTACCAAGAGTGAGTGCATTCTGTGCGGTAAAAAAGACTTCGTTCACGCTGTTGGTGTGGCGCCCTAGGGAAATACCGTTGAGCGATGCACCGAAGCCGGCCTTATCTATAAAACGGAACAGTTTACCGGACGAATCCCCCTCAATGATCCAGGCATTCTCACCAGTGGAACCGAGGCTGAATTCATTTGCACCACGTGGCCCGGGATTGGGATTCCAGAGACCGTTTGGATTGAAGTCCTTTTCATCGTAGGTGATGTAGGCGCCTGCGGCCAGGGTCGTCCCTGCCGGAATCTGGAATTTTTTCCAGTTGTCACTGGAGTCGCTAATCCACCAGTGACTGATGTCGATGCTCCCGCTTGTGGAGTTGAATAGTTCAATGGTATCAAGGACAGGCACATCGGTATGCGCAAGGATCTCATTGATCAGGATGCCCGGGACAGGAACAGATCCCGCAGTCCCGGGTGTTCCTCCATATTCCGAACTGGAACGCCAATTGTCAGGATTTGCCAAGTTGACGGAGGGATCAACAACCTCAAGGGTACTCCCCTTCCCCGCCGCACGACCGGGCCAACCATTCCTGTCATCGTAGCTGAAGCGAAGGACAAGGTTCCCGTCCTTGTCAACCACGGTGATGTTCTCGCCTCCGTTACTGAGCTTGCCGACAACCCATTCACCTGCCACCTTCGACCCGATCGAATTGCCATGATGAGCGAGAAATGCAGATCGGTTGGAAACCACGATGGTGTGTTCACCCGGACCAAGGATCTTGGCCCCAAAGATAAATTCACCGGCAGGAGCTCCCGGCATAAGCCTTACCCCTTCAAGATCAATGGCCTCACCGGAAATGTTCACAAACTCAATAAATTCATGGTCGCTCCCACCAGCAGGGTCATAGGCAATCTCACTGATACGTAGCTTACCCTTGAGGGAACTGCCCTCCCAATCCAGAATAAGGGTTGGATTGGATTGATTGCCGGCTCCGTCCAGGACAACGCTGAAACCGGACCCATCAACTGATCCCGGCCACGGTAGTTGTTGCGGCCAGGATAATGGGTTGCCATAGGTGAAACGGTGGATGTCGGCTCCGTCAAAAGTGGTGAGTACAACCTGCTCACCCTTGTTTGAGAAGTTATTGGCGGTATCGATCCCGTACCCGCCGGGAAGAAGGGTTCCATTGGTCGCCGGGTGGCGAGTTAGATAAGCAACACGATTACGCGCAAGGACCGCCCGTTTACCTGGTGCAAGGGTGACGGAGGGAAGAGTGTAGTTGATACCTGCAGTAAACTTCGCGCCATCCAGGTTCACATCAAGGGTTCCGATATTCATCAGCTCGACAAACTCGAAGAAGGATTCATTGGTGAACCCAGCAGCAATCTCAGCAGAGCTTGGTGCAGACGGGTGAAACATGACCTTGGATACCACGAGGTTCTCCCCCGAAGCCGGTTCCATCGTGCCGGTGTTGTTTACGATGATGGTTTTAGCACCAATGACATCACCGGAAAAGTTAAGTGCCTCCAGCGTAATGGTGTTCAGGCCGGGCAGGACCTGAACGTTGAGCTGCCATTTATTTCGGTCTGTCCAGGTTACATCCAGTTCGCCTCCACCGGCGAGTCGAATCCTTCGCACATCGACCCAACCAACGCCCGAGATACTCGCAGTGCTACCATTGACGGTCATGGCATTGCTGGTGGTAATATTGAAAGCTGTCTGAGGAATTTCATTCTTAATCTGGCTCAAGACATTATTGGAGCGGGATGTTATATGACTGAGCCTGCTGGCCCAGGCGGAAGTGGATTCCAGCGAGTTAAGGTGCTCGGCCCACATGGACATATATGTGGTATTGTAGGTGGTGGATATGATATCGTGCAGATGACCGAGAAACATACGACGGCGTCCGGCATCGGCTGCGAGTTTTGAGCACTCGGGGTTTGCAAATATGGATCGGGTGGTACTGAAGCTGAAATCCATATCATGAGGAAAATATATAATGCGCTTATCCGGTCGGGCAAAGTACATGCCATTATGCTGGCTCCCTGCAGCAGCATTATCGCCAGCTCCGGAAAGAATGGCATAAGCCATGCCACGGAACCAGGCATCAACATCCACCACAGCCTCCAGTCCGTTTTCAAAAGCGGCTCCGCTTTGAGCAAACTTCTTGTTGTAGGCTATGATGTCGGAAAAATCATCCCCGGCACGATTGTTTTTCTTTAGGAAAAACCAGCGATATTTCTCCTTGTTATCACCAAGGTCAGTAATTCGAACTCCGTTGACACCATCGGGGCTGGGCAACTTGTTCCCTGCCCCATCAGCACTATTGGGAGAATAGATTAGTTCGTACTCATACATATTGCCATCTGATCCGTTCTCAAATTGGGCATCAAGAAATACATCACCATACCGGGCCATCTGTAGAATGGCCGATTTGGTATGTCGGTCCTGAGGAGCAAGCACCTTGATGAAATCGTAATATCGACTGATCAAGCCCCCTGAATTGGCGATCATGATATCAAACATTAGTTCCGTATTATATGCCGAGTTTGCATCCGATCGATCGATTGCCACGGACTGGTGGACACCACGATACGGTTGGTCTGCACCAAAACGCAGATTAAAGCCAACCCTACGACTGTTATTACGACCTCTCTGGCTACTCTTGAGGCGCATCCTGACATTATAGTAAATATCTTCTTCTCGATCAATGACCGTGGTTCCCAATCGGTCGTTACTCATAACCTCGGTTGCCTGATGCATGAAATTGCTTTCATCAGGAAGCATCAGTATCCGAAAGTTATGCTGACCATTGGTGGCAGCAAATCCGTCATTCACCTTGAACATGGCGCGCCCATCCGGACCGGAAACAGGAAACATGGAAACCTCCGCCAAGCCGTCTGTTGCCTTTATGTAAAATTGAACGAGGGTTCCTGCTGATTGGCCTGGAATAGATGCACTGAAGGCTCCTGAAGGCTGAAGAATCATTGGAATACTTTTGAAGACACCACTTTTAACAGAATACAACAAATCAACGGACGAAATATTGTCGGGGTCTGTAATCCGTGCTGACACTTCGGTGACCTTGTTCGCATCCGGGACTGCAGGCGAATGAATCATACCCTGGATGGATGGACCAATATTCGACAATGCCTGGGAATTGGCAGATGAAGGCGTACCGACAAAAGTTGGTCTAGCAATGATTGAAACCTTTGGTAGTCGATTGAAATAAAGTCGGGTGAGGAGCTGATTTGAGCCACTGACCGCGCGAGCACGATAGGAAATCGTATATTCCCGTCCGTTTATGATTGAGCTCAAAAGCGTGGTCTCAATCTGGTTGTGCATGTGTTCGGTTGGGCCACTTGCCACAATACGCAACACCTGGTTCCCGGGATCATCAGGATCATCAACGATCTCACTATGACGATGCGTTCCACGAAAGCGCCAATCGCTGGAACCTCTTGAAAAATCAACGTTATCAATTTTTTCTGCACCGCCTTTTTCCATCACGCTGATATCATCAATAAGAATTTCGCCGGCACTGATAAGACCCATGTTAAATTCGGTCCACTTGCTGTCAGGCCCTCGACTTGCTACAGCAATACCGCTGTAGCTGTAATGATTCCAACTGGTCTTTTGGGTTTCAATACTGGCTGCCCATGATTCGGCCACATTATTGTCTGCATCAAGATCCCTCAATTCCAGTGATGCCCCACCTCCATCAGCCGCCCGGGGCCAACGACCACCATCGTAATACCTTACCTCGTCCGCCGGGTTGCGGTTCGTATCGCTTAGCACAATCCGCTCACCGGAACGCGACAAGCTGCCGGCAAACTCACCCAGGAGCCGCGCCGTCGGGAAACCCGAGGTAAACTCAGCCGGATTACGGGCAATACAGGCATATTCCCCTGCGGCAAGTGTTGTCCCCGCAGGAAAATCAAAGCTGATCCCGTCACTGAATTCCCAGCCACTAAGGTTGACTGCGGCGGCACTGCGATTGGCGATCTCAATCCACTGGTTGGTGGAGTTCGCCCCGGTTGGTGGATTATAAAAAATCTCGCTGATGACAATTTCATCATGAAAGGCAAAAGTGTTTGCAACACCGGGAGTCGGGTTATCCGGGTACAACCAGGCACCTTGATGTTCAATCGAACGACCGCGCAAACGGCCGGACTGCAGTTGGGAATCAAGAACCATCTCCCCGGTTGAGTTGTAAAGGATCAGGCTCTCATTTATGGAGGGACGAAACCCAAGGGCAGTGCCTTCAATTAAAAGGACTTTACCGGCATCCATTGAATGTTCAGGCAAAGCATAATTCAGGCCGGGATTGCCACCAACCGAGACAATAAAGCCGGTAACATTGACAGTCTCGGATCCGGCATTGATAAGCTCAAACCAAAAGCTGTTTTCAGAGGCGGGAGGAATTTCATTAATAAGAATCTGAGGGGGGGGCCCAGAATCAGGAAAGTTGGCGGTCCCAGGAGTGCCACCGACCTGTATTGAATGGGTCCAGTTCCCGCTCTCGTTGCTGGATGAATAAGGTTTCCGCTTGGCAAGAGTTGCCCCGGATCCATCCGCCTCAATTGGCCAGCGCCCCGAATCCTTGAAATCCAGCTCGTCCATAAGGCGGTTCCCCTTATTGAACAATTCGATACGCTCCCCTTGGTCATCCAAACTTCCAGTAAATGGACCGAGTTGACCCGCGACCGGTTTCCTGCGAACAACCAAGTAGGCCCCTGGAGCAATTATTGTTCCATCCGGAAAGGTGTAGTTAATCCCCTTGATACGCCACCCGGACACATCGGTCCTGATCCCCATCTGGTTAAAGACCTCAACCCATTCACCATCCTTTGAGGAACCCTTGGGGTGGTAATGAATTTCATTAAAAACAACGACAGAATCAGGAGAACCTGCAAAAGTCAGGTGCCCCAGCATAATCAAAGCTGGAAAAAAGAAAAGAAAAACGCGGGACATAACTGTTTGGTGACACATTGTTCCAGGAAGGAAAAATGTGGCAAACAAAGCTGGATATGGTAACAGGAAGAAATATAATGGTGAAGAAAATTGATTCACCAAAATTTGATTCGAACTGTACATTTATCCCAGAGTTCACAAATTGTCGCAACCTATTTCCGAATCATTTTAAAGAAAGAGGCTACCCGTCTACTGTAGTTGCAAACAAATGTGAATCAAAGCAGAACCTGAAAGTCGGATAAACAGATATCACTCGTTACATTAAATATTTGAGACCAAATGATTAAAGTGCCAATGAACAATAAAACCATCTGTACCTTTACTAAAATCCTATTATCTCTGCTACTTCTAATGCCGGCAACGGGATGGGGTAAAACCAAGGTTGTTCTAATCGCCGGTCGGGACAGCCATGGATCCAGTGCACACAACTGGGGCGACGGTGTTGACCTCCTCTCGAATGCACTAACCAAGGAATCCGGACTCGAGATTGAGACTGCGATTTACAAAGGTGGTTGGCCCAAGGACCCCTCGATCTTTAAAGGTGCAGCCACCGTGGTCGTGCTGGCCGATGGTGGGGGCCGACACCCGGTAATGAAGCATCTGGATGAATTTGATGCCCTTGCCGAGAAAGGTGTGGGACTGGTCTGCGTGCATTACGCGGTCGAGGTTCCCAAGGGTACATCCGGCGAGAGGATGAAAAAATGGATCGGCGGTTACTTCGAGACGTTCTGGTCGGTTAACCCCCACTGGACTGCCGAGTTCAAGACAATACCAAAGCATCCCGTGGCCAACGGGGTGAAGCCGTTCAGCCTTAGGGATGAGTGGTATTATCACATGCGATTTCGCGACGACATGAAGGGAGTCACTCCGATCCTTAGTGCTCTTCCACCGGCAGACACCCTGAAGCGCGGTGACGGACCCCACAGCAACAACCCCCACGTAAAGGCCGCCGTGCTTAAGCGCAAGGAGAAGCAGCACGTGGGCTGGGCATCGGAACGCTCTAACGGACAACGGGGATTTGGGACCACCGGCGGACATCACCACAAGTCATGGGATCAGGATGATTTCCGCACCTGCGTGCTTAACGCAATCGTCTGGACAGCCAAGCTTGAGGTTCCCAAAGGCGGAGTAAAATCCCTCCCCAACCCCACGACCAGGTTTGGAGGCAAGAAAGGGGCATCCACTACTCCGAAGACCAAACCGATCGACGTCAAGGAAGCCCTCTTTGCCACCAAGGTGATCACCACCAAGACCAAGGGACACGCCAGCGAGATCAAGGCGAACATCAAGGGTGCCAAGGATCTGTATCTGGTCATGGCGGATGGTGGAGATTCTCATTCCTGCGACTGGGCGGACTGGGCGGAACCTCGACTCGTTGACAACGCGGGGAAGGAGACCAAATTGACCGAGCTCAAGTGGAAGTCCGCAAGCACGGGCTGGGGAAGAGTTGCGATCAACAAGAACTGCGGAGGCAAACCCTTAAACATCGATGGCAAACCGGTTGCCTACGGTATTGGAGCGCATGCCAACAGCGTGATCCACTACGAACTACCCAAGGGTCACAAGTTCGTAAGTTTTCTCGCCCGTGGCGGACTGGACGAGGGCGGGAGCAAACAGCAGGGAGGTTCCAAGACCAGCGTGCAATTTCTAGTCTTCAACAAGCCACCAAATCTCGGAAGCATATCCAAGGCCTCGGCCAAGGAACGCGGGCTCGCCCCGAGCATCGATCATTACCCGCCCGATCAACTGGTCATGACGGAAGAAGGACTCGAGGTAACGCTCTGGGCAAAGTCTCCACTCTTTTACAACCCCACCAATATGGACATCGATTACAAGGGACGCATCTGGGTCGCGGAGGGACGGAACTACCGGGGAAGAAGAACTCAGGCCGATGGTGACCGGATCGTGGTGGTCGAGGACAAGGATGGCGATGGTGTTGCCGAGAGTTCCCATGTCTTTGTTCAGGAAAAGATGTTCATCTCACCCCTCGGGGTTGCCGTGGTAGACAACCGCATACTCGTTTCCCAACCGCCAGATTTGATTGTGTACACCGACGTCAACCGGAATGCCGTGTTTGACGAGGGGGTGGATAAGCGCGAGGTGTTGCTGACCGGGTTCGATGGGAACAACCACGACCACAGCTTGCACTCGGTAACGGTCGGCCCAAACGGACAGTACTATTTCAACCATGGGAACAAAGGGTCCAAAGTAACTGACAAGGAAGGCTGGCAACTGAACGCGGGCAGTTTTTACTCGTCGAGAAACGTATCGGGATTGCCGAGTGGGGATGGACAGGTCTACGTCGGCGGGGTCGCCTTGCGCGTGAACCCGGACGGTACGGGCTTGCGTCCGATCGGGCACAATTTTCGCAACTCATACGAACAGGCGGTCAGTTCATTTGGGGACGTTTTTCAGAATGACAACGACGATCCGCCGGCCAGCCGGACGGCTTGGCTGATGGAATATGGAAACATGGGATTTGCCTCACGCAACGGGAAGCGCAACTGGAGGGCCGACATCATGCCCGGTCAAACCACGCAGGTCGGCGAGTGGAGACAGGAAGACCCAGGCACGGTCCCGGCCGGGGACGTCTACGGGGGCGGTTCCCCAACCGGAATCGCCTTTTACGAGAACGGGATCATGGAAGACCGGTTCGGAGGATACGTCATCAGTTGCGAACCTGCCCGCAATACCTTGTTCGGCTACCATCCGAAACCAGAGGGCGCGGGAATCACCCTGCCCGAGCGTGATATTTTCATAACCAGCAACCCGAAGAAAAATTTTGCCGGGGCCGACTTTCGCAACGCCGGTGGCCAAATTGGGTACATCACGTTGTTCCGCCCAAGTGACGTCACGGTCGGCCCGGACGGTGCCGTTTACGTAGCCGACTGGTTTGATGCCCGGGTGGGCGGACACAGCACGCGTGACGTTGGACAGACCGGCGCGATTTACCGGATCGCGCCCAAGGGGGCCAAGCTTTCCATCCCAAAGTTCGATCTATCCACCACCAGCGGACAAATTGCCGCCCTTCGCAATCCATCCCCAAACGTGCGCGAGCTCGGACGAGGCCCTCTCGAGGCAGCGGGAGAAAAATCAATTGCAGCAGTCAAGAAATTGCTCGCTGACCCGAACCGTTTTATTCAGGCCCGAGCAACCTGGCTTCTGGCAAAACTCGGTCCGGAAGGCCTGTCCATCGTCGAGTCCCGCCTCAAGCACAAGGATCCCCAAGCGCGCATTTGCGCATTCCGGGCTCTTAGGCATGAAAACCACCGGATTCTTGAACATGCGAAGAAACTGGCCGGTGACTCGTCTTCCTTGGTCCGAAGGGAAGTGGCCTTGGCCCTCCGTTACGTCCCCTTCGAAAAATCTCGTGACCTGCTCCTCAAGATTGCCGATGGGTACGACGGAAAGGATCGTTACTATGTGGAAGCTTTTGGTATCGGATGTACCGACAAGGAGGAAAAGGTCTACGCCGCCTTGCGAGACAAGCGCTCGGGCAAGAAATTCGATCCGAAATATGCCGGGCTCGTCTGGCGGTTGCACCCGGTCAGCGCGGTGAACGAGCTCAAGGGGTGGGCAATGGACAAGGACAGGGCCGATGAGTTCAGGCGATCCATGCTCTTTGCGATCAGCTTGATCGAGGCACCCCAGGCAGCTACCGCGATGGTGGAAATCGCAAAAGGAGCAGGAGGCGAAACAGCCCAGCTCGCTTCCGTATTCATCGACAAACGCGACCAGGGAATTTGGAATCCCTACAAGGCAAAGGATCAACTCTCGGGTAAACCCGCCGGGCCAACCGTTTACGTCGACAGGCTCGCCCCGCTAGAGTTTGGCCCGGAGACCAAGTTGCCCAAGGCATCTGAAATCCTTTCCCTCAAGGGAGATGTAAAGCAAGGCAAAGCCTTGATCGGACGATGCTACGTTTGCCATAAGATCGGATCCGCCGGGGTCGAGTTCGGACCGGCGCTTGCCGGTTGGGGAAGCGGGCAGACCCGCGACGTCATCCTCAAGTCGATACTTCATCCGTCGGCCGATATTTCCCACGGGTTTGAGGGTACGGAACTCATTGTGAAAGGAGACAAGAAAATCCAGGGGTTCATACAGGCCGAAGGCGACCCCGTGGTCATTCGCGTTTTTGGAGGTCAGGACCTCGTGATCGCAAAGGCGGACATCAATTCCCGCAAGCAGGTAAAAACCTCGTTCATGGCACCTGCAAGTCGGCTCGGATTGAGCGCCCAGCAACTTCGTGATATCGTCGAATACCTGAAGTTAAATTAATTGTCTACGAATCAACTTCAGTTTTCCTTAAAGACAAAGGAACGCCTATCCAGTGGACACATTGACCGATAAACACCCGAATACCCGGGCAGGGATTTTAATCCTGTTCGCCATTGTAATCTGTGGTTGCAGCGAGGAGCCTGTCTCAAGCGGCAGCGGCACCGCTCCTGATTCGCACTCACACAGCCATGCCGTTGAATTCGTGGGCTCTTCATCCTGCGTGGAATGCCACAAGGAAGCTCAAAAGGACTGGCATGGCTCCCACCACCAGCTGGCCATGCAGGAGGCAAATGCGGATACCGTTCTCGGGGACTTTGATGATGCCGGGTATGAACATTTCGGGATCAAGAGCCGGTTCTTCCGGAAGGATGACAAGTTTTTCGTCAATACCGAGGGACCGGATGGGAAGAATGCAGATTTCCAAGTGGACTACGTACTGGGGGTTTATCCGTTGCAGCAATACATGATCAAGTTTCCCCGGGGCCATGTTCAAGTGCTGCAATTGTGCTGGGACAGTCGGCCCGAGGAGGATGGAGGACAACGCTGGTATCATCTTTATCCCAATGAAGCGATCGACCACAAGGATGTCCTGCACTGGACCGGTGAACACTTCAACTGGAACTACATGTGCGCGGACTGCCACACCACCAACCTGAAGAAAAACTTCGATGTTGAGACCCGATCCTATAACACCACCTGGTCGGAAATTAATGTTGGGTGCGAGGCCTGCCACGGTCCCGGATCCAGACATATTGACTGGGCAAAATCAAACCCGGATATCACCGGAGAATTGACAGAGGAAAAGATGGGATTGGTCGCCACCTTGAAGGACAGCAAACCATCCACATGGTTCATCCACCCGGAGACACGCCAACCCGTGAGGTCACTTGCCAAGGAATCCGATGCACAGGTCAACGCCTGTGCGAGGTGCCATTCCCACAGGCGATTGATTCAGGGAATCTTTTCGCACGGACAGGACTTCCTTGACACCCACAAGCCGGCCGTCCTGGAAGACCGGCTGTACCATCATGACGGCCAAATCGACGAGGAGGTTTATGTCTATGGATCCTTTGTACAAAGCAAGATGTACAATCATGGAGTCCGCTGCAATGATTGCCACAACCCCCACAGCTTAAAACTGCATGCACCGGGAAATGCCCTTTGCGTCCGTTGCCACGATGGCAGCAAATACATGAGCCCCGACCATCATCACCATAAAATGGGAACCACGGGG